>CADBOW010000104.1 GCA_902796375.1 uncultured Lachnospiraceae bacterium
AGACGGAGGCACCGAAGCCGGAGCCGAAGACGGAGGCGCCGAAGCCGGAGCCGAAGACGGAGGCACCGAAGCCGGAGCCTAAGACAGAGGCACCGAAGCCGGAGCCTAAGACAGAGGCACCGAAGCCGGAACCGAAGACGGAGGCGCCGAAGCCGGAGCCACAGCCGAGAACCGGAGACCGGACTCCGCTCACCGTCTTCTGGTGTGTGACCCTTGCTGCAGTGTGCGGTATCGGAGCCACGCTGTTCCTGAAGCGAAGAAATAACGGAAGACAGAACAAAAGAAAATAATAAAACAGGATCATAATGGATTCTTTTTGGCAGTTCCCGGTTTTCTGGGATAGCCCTTGGGAGTGGGGCGGACTTTTCGGATCACAAGAAGCGACCGGTTGAGATCGGTATCCGGCAGAGTGAGTGTGATCGGTGAGTCCGCCTTTCCGCCCAGTTTCCGAATGGCCGTTTCCGCCTGGGAGAGCTCTTCCTCTGCGGACAGTGCCTTATATGCCAGAAATAATCCGCCGATCCGGACGAAGGGCAGGTCATATTCCGTCAGAATGGAGAGAGATGCCACGGCGCGGGATACGGCCAGATCATATTGTTCCCGAAGGAGAGGATCCCTTCCGGCTTCCTCCGCCCGCATATGAACTGCGGTAATGTCTGTCAGTTCCAGAGAAGCGATCACCTGATCCAGAAATCCGACTCTTTTCCGGAGAGAATCCAGAAGAGTGACGGATAGGGAAGGGCAGGCGATCTTCAGGGGGATTCCGGGAAAGCCGGCACCGGTGCCCACATCGATCATGCGTGTCCCGGGGGTAAGCAGAAGACTTCGGAGGGCTTCATCTGCTGCAAGCGGGGACAGACTGTCCATCAGATGCTTCTCTATAAATTCATTTCTTTCTGTGATGGAGGTGAGGTTCATGACCTGATTCTGCTCGATCACCATTTGATAATACTGTTCCAATTGTGCCAGCTGCCGGTCGGAAAGAGTGAGGCCGGCGCCGTCCAGATATTGCCTGATTCGTTCCATGTTGATACCTCTGTTCTGAATAGTCCTATGTCTCATCTTATGTCATGCCTGATCACATTTCAAGGGAAATCCGACTCTTCAGAAAAAAAGGTTTGCTTACTTGACTTCTTGTGATATAATATACGTTCAGTATGGGCGGGTGTATGCAATGCCGAAGAAGACGAGGAGATCATGGATAGAGAAGAATTTGACAAGAACGAAATAGAAAACAGCATGGACGAGACCCTTAAAGACAGGGATGCTGAGGAGAGCTACGAAGAGGAATTTGAGGATTCCGCTTTTTTTCCCAAGTCCTATGATGATTCCGATGAGGATTCTTATGAAGATTCCGCATTTGCAGACAATGATTCCTATGATCAGGAGCAGGAAGGCGACTATCCGGAGGACGGTTATTCGGATGATGGGTATTCAGAGAACGGATACGAGGACGAAGGATACTATGACGAATATGATACGGAAGTGACTGAGGTAAAACGAGGCACAAATAAACGTAAGCTCATCGGCTGTATTCTGGCCGGGGTTGAGTTTATTCTTTCTGTTGTATTCATTTTCCTTGCAATCTCCACCGAGGTTGTTCCCATGAAGTATGCCCTGATCGGAGGGATCGTGCTGGGCATCTTCCCGATTCTGGTGGTTCTTATGCAGATGAGCAAGAAGACGGGAATCGTGGGTATCGTTCTTTCGGTGGTGATCATGGCGATCATCGGTTACGGGATCTATCTTGTACGGCATGCGAATAAGGCACTGGATACGGTGACCGGAACCAAGACCGAGATCACGGTGGTCAATGCATACGTGAAAAAGGATGATCCGGTGAACAGTATCAACGAAGCAGTTGCCCAGAATTATACCTTCGGAGTACTGAAGGTCAACGAGCGGGATAAGGTAAATGCAACTGTCAATGAGATTGAGACCGCACATTCCGCAACGCTTGATATTAAGGAATACAATTCGATCTTTGAGATCGTGACCGCTTTGGATAAGGGAGAGGTAAAGGCGTTTATTACCAGCTCCGCATTTATTTCCGCACTGGACGGTTCGGAGGAATATCAGCATTATTCGGAAGGGCTGAAGATCATCCTCGAGAAGAAGGTAGAGACGGAAGTAAAGATCGAGGAACGGCCGGAGGAAGAGAAGAAGGAAGCAGGCTGCTTCTGTGCATATATCAGCGGTATTGATACATTTGGCTCTGTTTCCACGAAGAGCCGGAGCGATGTAAATATTCTGGCGGTCGTAAACCGGAATACGAGACAGCTGCTGCTGGTTACCACACCGCGTGACTTCTATGTTCCGCTGTCAATCTCGGCGGGCTCGCCGGACAAGCTGACACATGCCGGTATCTATGGTATCGAGGTTTCTATGGATACACTGGAGATGATCTATGATGTTTCCGTCGACTATTACCTCCGACTGAATTTCTCGGGATTCATTGACATCATAGATGCACTGGGAGGAGTTGACGTTTATTCACAGTACTCCTTCTCCACAGCAATGCAGACGGATTCCTATCATTATGATCAGGGTGTGAATCACCTCGGAGGAAGAGCAGCCCTTGCATTTGCCAGAGAGCGTCATTCCTTCGGAGACGGTGATTTCCAGAGAGGACGGAACCAGATGGCCGTGATCAAGGCAGTCATTGAAGCGATGGAGTCTTCGCAGCTGCTGAAGAACTTCGGTCAGGTTATGGAAGAACTGGCAGACAGCTTCGAGACAAATATGTCCAAGAGTGAGGTCGGTGAGATCATTCAGGAACAGCTCGACAGTAATAAGGATTGGAATATTCTGACGTATGAGGTTAAGGGTACACCGGATATGCTTCCCTGCTATACAGGTGGAGCCTATGCATCAGTTGTAGTTCCGAATGATGCAAGTGTTGATTATATCAAAGATGTTATGCAGCGCGTACTGAATGGTGAGATCATGACGCAGGAGAACCTGACTGAGAACTCGCCGTAATGTCGATCTGAACAGAAGAAGGGAAAGAATCGTATGGAATGTGGACCGGTTTTGGTAGTAATGGCAGCAGGAATGGGAAGTCGTTTTGGCGGCTTGAAGCAGGTTGCTACAGTAGATGATATGGGTCATGCTTTGATGGATTATGCCATTTATGATGCATATCGTGGCGGGTTCCGGGAGGTGCTTTTCATCATCCGGAAGTCCTTCGAGGAAGAGTTTAAGCTGAAGGTAGGAAATCGGGTTGCGGAGAAAATGAAGGTCAGCTACGTTCATCAGGAGCTGGATGCTCTTCCGGATGGGATTCAGATACCGGAGGGAAGAGAGAAGCCCTGGGGAACGACGCATGCGCTGTATTGCTGTAAGGATGTTCTGGACGGTCGTTCCTTCCTTACGGTGAATGCGGATGATTATTACGGAGTGGATTCCTTCCGGATTGCTTATGATTTTCTTTCGCAGAAAAATGCGGATCCGAATGCACATGCCATCATCGGTTATGATGCGGTCCGTACATTGACGGAATATGGCACGGTCTCCCGTGGGATCTGTCAGTGTGATGCGGAGAAGAATCTGATCCGGATCGATGAGCGAAAGGAGATCAAGCTGGAGGAAGGTGTGGGATATTTCACACTGGATGGCGGTGAAACCTGGACAGAGATTCCGGAAAATGCCATAGCGTCCATGAATATGTGGGCGTTCCGCGAAGGATTCCTGAAGGATGTGGGAGAGACATTTTCGGAGCGAATGAAGAAGGGTGTGGAGAAGAATCCTTTGAAATTCGAGGAGACGATTTCCGATGCGGTTCAGGATATGATGGAACGCGGCAAGGGATCCGTGGTGGTTCTGCCTACGGAATCCAAGTGGTTTGGCATGACTTATCAGGAAGATATCCCCTCGGTGATGGATGCACTTCGTTTCCTTACAGATTCAGGGGTATATCCGGAGACCGACTGGTAAGAGAGGGTATGCATGAAGCAGACAGCGGGGACAAAAGTCAATAAAAAGGATAAGCTTCCCTTTTATGAAAGAAAGGCACCGGTGATGTTCTGCAAGATCGCAGGATGTCTGGCGGGTGTTCTGATGCTGGCCGGACCTTTTCTGCATTGGCGTGTGGTTCATGTTAAGGCGGAGAGCAGTATTCTGGAAGGCTTTTCTCTTTTTGACATGATCCGGCATGTCTTCTCCGATGACTATTCAGTGTCCGGAAAGACGCGGTTCCTCGTTATAGCACTTTTTTCCGCCCTTGTTTTGGCGGCGCTTTGGGTTCTGTATTTTGCATATCGCGATCAGCTTTATCCGGATCGTGAAAGAGACAGTGAATCGCTTTGTGAAAAGCTGATCGGCAGATTTCGTCTGATCAGTCATCTGATCCCGCCGATCCTTGCAAT
>CADBOW010000105.1 GCA_902796375.1 uncultured Lachnospiraceae bacterium
CGCAGCACTGACAGCGGTTCCCGAAAATGGAATTGCTGATGCCGCCAGACGTACAGCCCGAAGGATTCCGGAACGGATCCAGCTCCATCGGCGTGCGATGGGAATTCTGTTTCGACTGATAGCAAGTTCCATGAATGTCTCCTTTTTCTTCGGATCACGGATTATTATCCGCTCCGTTTCTGTATTGTCCCTGCCCGGGCTGTTTCTTCCAACCGTTTCTTCTGCATATTCCACATCACCTCCTGCTTCTATCCTGACCGGTAAACCGTTCTGAATCCCTCAACGAATGCGTCGGATTCTATAGCGGTCATGATACCGGGACGACAGGTCGTCTCATATGGTACACAGATGAGGAGGTGAAAATGTTGCAGTTTCAGGTTAAAAAAGAATCAGGGGATCTGCCATATCCCGATCGGCGATCTGAATATTCAGATCGTGCGGGTCCGGTGCATACGGATTTCCCAGCAGCTCCTGCCGTACAGTTTCCAGTGCAAGCTCCGGGAAATTATTTTCTTTGGACAGGTGCCCCAGTCGGATCTCCCTCACATGCTCATTCAGAAGTTCCCGGATGAATGCACCGCCGGTCTCATTGGACAGATGACCCCGATCACTCAGGATCCTCTGCTTCAGCGAATAGGGATAGGGGCCCACCTCCAGCATGCGGACGTCATGATTGGCTTCCACCAGCATCACATCACAGCCCTGAAGCTCCCGGATCAGCTGATCCGGTACATATCCCAGGTCCGTGGCAATGCAGCATTTCTTCTCACCGTCCGTAAAGCTAAAGCAGACCGGCTCCGCAGCATCATGGGAGACACTGTGGGACCTGATCTCCAGATCCTTCAGCTGGATACTGTCCCCGGGTCGGAAAGGACGAAACCATTCCGAATCCAGCTTCCCCAGAGAATTCATCCGAAAGATCGCCTGTATGGTCCCATCCGTGGCATAGATGGGAAAATGATATTTCCGGGCCAGAACACCCAGTCCTCTTACATGATCGATATGTTCATGTGTAATGAGGACCGCATCGATATCCCGCCCCGTATATCCTGCCGTATTCAGACATTCTTCAATTTTCTTCATACTGACACCGGCATCACAGAGAACCGTCACCCGGTCCGTTCCCACCAGAGTACTGTTCCCGCTGCTGCCGCTGACGAGATTCATAAATTTCATATCTACAGCTTTCTGCTCTGTAATACCATGGAATCATAAAACAGAGCTTCATATTCCGGATCCTCCGCGAAGGGAATCGTCTGCAGCCCCCTGCGGAATGTATCATAGCTTTGAAGTCCTGCGGCCCCGGACAGCACCAGCTTCTCGGCCGCCAGAAGGGATGTATTTCCGGATACGGACACCCGGTCTCTTAACTGTTCCGGGATAAGTCCCACCGTGACCGCATCCCGAAGAGACAGGTGAAATCCGAATCCCCCTGCCAGATAAATGGTCTTCAGCTGCACCGGCTCCAGTCCGGCTCTTCTCAGTAACATGGAAAATGTGGCGTAGATCGCACCCACCGCCAGCTGAATATCATGCAGGATCTTCGGCGTAATGCGGATACCATTGGATTCTATGCCGGATTCGGCAATCTCCGGAGGCAGGATCCCGTCCCCGGACAGAACTCCTCTTCGCAGCAGATTGGACAGCACGGAAATAGTGGTGGATCCGTAGATCCCCTGTGACCGTGTGCTGTTTTCAAATGCAGGTCCGCAGGCCGCGGAAGCACCATAGAGCCTGCCCTCATGGCAGAGGATCATTTCCCCGTTGGTGCCCAGATCCATCAGGAGCTCATTCTCACCCAGAGGCAATACCCATGCCCCGCCGCATATATCACTGCCCAGAAAGGCGGAAGCACCCACCGGGATGCTCATGGGGATCTCCAGCAGCCGCGTCTCCGTATGGGAGGTAACCGGCATGCCGAAGGGGGCATGACTGAGGGATGCCGTAAGCGCACCCTGAAGAATGGCTCCCATAACGGTATTTCCCGTAACCAGAACCCGTTCCACAGCTTCAGGTCCGAAGTCCCCCTGCCAGGACAGCATTTTCAGAATCGTCCGATATAATTCCTTCTGTACGGCATCCTTTAACTCAACAGAGGTAGGATGCTTCTGCAGATACGTCATTCGCGAGATCACATCCGAACCAAACCGCGCCTGCGGATTCCGGAATCCGGACCTGGCGGCTACCGTCCCATCCTGTCTGAGAAGCGATACTTCCACGGATGTGGTTCCAAGATCGACTGCTGCTGAGAATTTACACAAAGCTCCTACCTCTTATAATTCTATTCTATGGATCAGACTACCGCCTTCGGACTTTTATCCAACGGGCGATATCCCTTCTCCTTCAGTACCTGCATGATCTTCTCCTTATGATCGGGACCGAAGGCTTCGATGGTGATCACAAGCTCTACAGCAGCATTTCTGTTCAGAGAAACGAACTGATTATGCTCCAGCTTGATGATATTTCCCTGGAGTTCGGCGATGATCCTGGATACCTCCATCAGCTGTCCCGGTTTATCCGGAAGCAGAACGGATACTGTGAAAATGCGGCTCCGGGCGATCAGGCCGTGCTGTACCACAGAGGAAAGCGTGATCACATCCATATTTCCGCCGGACAGAATGCTGACAACCTTCTTTCCCTCCGCCGGAAGATGCTTCAAAGCAGCTACCGTCAGAAGTCCGCTGTTCTCCACGATCATTTTATGATTTTCGATCATATCCAGGAAGCTGACGATCAGCTCACTGTCCTCGACTGTTATGATATCATCCAGATTTTCTTTGATATACGGGAAGATCTTCTCCCCCGGTGTCCGAACCGCTGTACCGTCTGCAATGGTATTGACCCCGGGAAGTGTCATCACCGCACCCAGCTTCAGGGATTCCTGCATACAGTTCGCCCCGGCAGGCTCCACACCGATCACGCGGATGTCCTTATTCAGCATCTTTGCCAGGGTGGATACACCTGTTGCCAGTCCGCCGCCTCCGATGGGCACAAGAATGATATCCACAAAGGGCAGCTCCTTCAGGATCTCCATGGCCACGGTACTCTGACCGGTTGCCACCTCCAGATCATCAAAGGGATGAATGAAGGTATATCCCTTCTCCTCTGCCAGCTCCAGCGCATATGCACAGGAATCGTCATAGACATCTCCGTACAGGATCACCTCTGCGCCGTAGCCCTTCGTGCGATTCACCTTGATCAGCGGTGTGGATGTGGGCATAACGATGGTTGCCTTCACCCCGTATGCCTGTGCCGCATAGGCTACGCCCTGGGCATGATTTCCGGCAGATGCGGTGATCAGGCCCTTGGCCCGTTCCTCATCCGACAGCTGACTGATCTTATAATATGCCCCCCGGATCTTATAAGCTCCCGTTACCTGCATATTCTCCGGCTTCAGATAGACCTTATTTCCGGTGGTCTTACTTAAAAACTCACTTTCGATCAGGTTTGTAGGACGTACTACCTTTGACACGATCTCGTAAGCCTGTTCACATTTCTCTCTTGTGATCTTATCCATACTCCATATCCTTCCTGTTATTCATAAGTCGGATCGGATGCCACATCCAGAATGACCCCCAGAAGCCCAAGCCCGATCTCTGCCCCGCTGGGTTCCTCGTC
>CADBOW010000106.1 GCA_902796375.1 uncultured Lachnospiraceae bacterium
CACCTGAACCACATCATCCTGGGTTGCTCCGGCTGCCACAAGAGCTCTTGCGCAGCATTCCTCCCAGAGATCCAGGTCATGCTGGGTATAAAATGCAACAACACGGCGTCCTGTGGTTCCACTGGTGGACTGGATCCGAACGCAGTCCTTCTTAGGGCAGGACAGAAGTCCGTAGGGATATGCCTCCCGAAGGTCATTCTTGGTCAGGAACGGAAGCTTGTGAAGATCCTCAAGCCCCTGGACATCCTCAGGCTTTACTCCCTTCTCATCCATCAGCTTCCTGTAATATGAGTTATTCTGATATACATAGGCAACCTGTTTTACAAGGCGCTCCGACTGCAATGCCTTGATCTCCTCCACCGGCATGGTCTCGATCTCCGGCTGAAAATACTTCTTCATGTGGTATCATCCTCCAATATTATCTAAATAAAACAGTGAGTGCCGGCCCCTCGCTTTAGCATATTAAAGCAAAAAAACCGCCACTCACTACTTTACTTCTTTTCTGTCAAAAATACAACCGCTTTTTCACGTTTTCCGCCTGTGGATTCCTCGCATTCCTCCTACGTTACAGCTTCCGCAGCTCCTATTTCAGCGAAAACAGGTAAAAATCCTTTCCGTCGTATACATCATAGATGGACTGTCCGTCCTGGGTTTTATACTGTCCTCCGGACACTCCCACCACAAGTCCGTCATACCCCTTCGGAAGCAGGAATGTAAAATTCAGGGTTTTTGAGATATTGTCAGACGAATGGACGATCCAGCGGTAAACATACTGTTTCTTGCCGTTATACTCGATCATGAATCTCGAATACTCTCCTCCGAAGGAATCGATAATGCCCTTCTCTATGGTTTCATTCAGCAGATCGACATGATATTTATCCTCTGTCCAGTAGGTGTAACTCCAATTCTTAGCCGCATCCTCCGCCGATACCTCACTTCTTATGGTCACAGTCTTACATTCATAACCGTCCAGATCCATCCCGTTATCTTTTCCGAAGGCCAGGATCTCCTCGTTCAGGATCGAGGTTTCATATTGGGTCACCATACTGGTAACTTTCACTTTATCCTTGTCCTTCGGTTTCGAAACAAAGGTATAGGTCTTTCCTTCCTTCATGTCGATTTTGATTCCATAGTCTTTAAGGGAGGTCTTCTTCTTTTTCGATTCTGTTTTCTTCTCCGTCTTTGCTTCTGTCTTCGCGTCCGTCTTTCGTTCTGTTTTTGCCTCAGTCTTCCGTTCCGTCTTTGCTTCCGTCGGTATTTCCACAGCGGTTGCCTGTTCGGTCTTTAATTCTGTTTTGGCTACCGTTTCAGTTTCCGTCTGAGCCTCGGTTTTCGCCTCGGTCCGTCTTTCTTCCGTCTTACGCTCCGGTGGGGTCTCCGTTTTGTCGGAGCTCTGCTCGGTATTTTCCACCTTACCGGAATAGGTTCCCTGTTCCGTGGAATCATTCTTCTTATCCCGAAGAACACCCGGCCACAGGAAGAGAATGATCAGGGTTGCGGCGATCACAACCACACCGCAGATGATCCCGATGATCAATCCGGTTTTTGATTTCTTCGGCCCCCGGGGCGGCATCTGGCCATACTGTGGCGGTTGGCCCTGGGGTGGCTGGCCGTATGGTGGCATTCCCTGGGGTGGCTGGCCATAGGGTGATTGGCCCTGAGGTGCCTGCCCATACTGCATCGACTGGCCCTGGGGTGCCTGTCCGTACTGTGGCATCCCCTGAGGTGGCTGGCCCTGCTGCGACGGCTGGCCAAACGGTGGCTGCCCATAGGGCGCCTGGCCCTGGGGTACCTGACCAAACGGTGGCTGGCTCTGCTGTGATGGCTGCCCAAACGGTGGCTGGCCCTGCTGTGGTTGGCCGTACTGTGGCTGGCCCTGCTGCATTCCCGGATTCACCGGTGCTCCGCAGAAAGGACATGCATTTGCCTGATCCGTGATCTGATTTCCACAATGATTACAATACTTCATAGGCTCCTCCCCTTCTTTGGAACAACTAAATCTCTTTAGGAAGCAGAAAATCACTGATCAGCGGCGTCTGCGAAATGATATCCTTCATACAGATCTCCACTGCTCTCGACTGATCCGGATTATCCGGATGCCGTAACATATAATCGATTACCCGAATGCATCCCAGCACCTGGGCCTTTCTCCCAATCTCCGCCAGCACTTCTTCCGTCTGTCCCTCGAAATACAGATGAAGATACAGGTTCCACATTGTTTCTGCCATGGCGGGTGTAATTCCAAGCCATTCCGCAGCCAGCGGATTGATTTTCGGGAACTGTCGATATGAGACAAAAAGCGTTGCCAGATCAAACAGCGGCGATCCTGTACACATCGTATCCATATCGATCAGCATCAGCTCACCGTCTGCGATCATGAAGTTTCCGATATGAACATCCCCGTGAAGGATCGTCAGCTGATCCGGCATATCCATGATCATTCCGTGCAGCCGGCCATATAGCTCAGGCGAATACAAGTCCTTCCGGTCATCCAGCCATGTCAGCGTATTCTGCTTCATATCCGGCACCTCTCCCGGATTCAGCTTCATACCGTGGATCTCCTTTAAGAGCTTTGTAGACTTCTCCACAAATTCCTTCAGACGATCCATATTTCTTCCGATATAGGACACTGCCGACTCCGCATTCAGAAGCTCAAATACCGCTCCGAACCGGTCGTCCACACGAACAACATCATAAGAGATCGCCGTCGGTATCCCCAGAACAAAAGCCCTCCGGCTCAGCGCGATCTCCCGACGGATTCTATCCTCGGAGGAAGGATCATAGTACACCTTCACCATCGTATCCGGAGTAAGACGATAGACCACTCCATGGGCACCTCTGCCGACCATTTCACATCCATCGATGGATACCCGCCGCATCAGCTTCTCCACATGAAGGATCTCCGAGAATCCGGTGGTCTCCAAAATCGAATAAACATCCGGAACTAC
>CADBOW010000107.1 GCA_902796375.1 uncultured Lachnospiraceae bacterium
AGTATGGCTCCCATCAATCTGATCATGGGAGGTGAGGATTAGATGGCAGGAAAAACCGTGAAGGTTCCTCAGATCATGCAGATGGAGGCACTGGAGTGCGGAGCAGCCAGCCTGGGGATGATCCTTGCCTATTACGGCCGGTGGGTTCCCCTGGAGCAGCTCAGAGTGGACTGCGGTATATCAAGGGACGGCGCGAAAGCCGTAAATATACTGAAGGCAGCCAGATCCTATGGACTTGCGGCAAAAGGAATCGCCTACACTGTTGATGCTCTTCTTGAAAATGTTACACTTCCATGCATAATTTACTGGAATTTCAATCATTTTGTGGTATTTACCGGAAAAAAAGGCAGAAAATACTGTCTGAACGATCCGGCCAGGGGACAGGTCAGGGTATCAGCGGAAGAATTTGAAAACAGCTTTACGGGAATCGCCCTTACCTTTGAGAAGACGGACAGTTTTCAGCCCGGAGGCATAAAACCCAACCCGCTTCGTTCTGTGATACACTATATGACCGGACTTTCGAAACCGGTCCTTTTTGTGATGTTTGCAACCGCCATCGCTGCGGTCGCAGCATTGTTCAGTACATCTCTCGGCCGGGTATTTCTGGATCGAATATTGACCCATGAGGTACCGGACTGGCTGAAACCTCTCCTTGTCATCCTGCTGATCCTGGCGGTGATCTGGGGGATCGCTTCCTTTCACCGGACCTTTTTTATCATGCGTATTGAGGGGAAAGCCGCGGTAGTCAATTCCTCCAGGTTCATGCGCCATCTGCTTCATCTCCCCGTCAGTTTTTATTCCCAGCGTTCGGTGGGTGACCTGCAGATGCGCCAGAGTTCAAACGCCATGATCGTTTCGAGTCTGGTGGGAGAGATCGCCCCGGTGGTGATCAACGCCCTCATGCTGATCTTCTATGCGGTGATCATGCTCCGGTACAGTATTCCCCTCACACTGATCGGAATCTCCGCAGTGGTCCTGAATGCATTTTTGGCATCTTATATCTCTAAGAAAAGAATGAATATTGCCAGAGCAGCGACGATCAATGACGGGAAACTGTATGCATGTACCGTATCCGGGATTGATATGATCGATACCATCAAGGCCTCCGGAGCGGAAGAGGGATTCTTCAGACGATGGGCAGGATATCAGGCCATGGCAAATGAGGAAGATGTCCGTATGTCGGAGCTGGATACCGGTCTGTCCATCCTTCCCGCCGTCATGATAGAGCTGGTCAATGTCATGATCCTTGTGGTCGGTGTGATCCTTATCATGAATGAGAAGTTCACACCCGGTAGTCTTCTTGCATTCACCGGATTTCTGGCTGCATTTCTGGAACCGGTCATGCAGATCATCACCCTGGGACAGACGATCCAGGAGACACAGACGTATCTGGAACGGATAGATGATGTGATGAATTATCCGGTGGATGTTCCGGAAGACAGCGGCCGGGAGCCGGAGATGAAGAGAAGCCCGAAACAAAAGACGGACAGAGCCATAGATAAGAATGCAGAGACGGATATAGAGAAGAGCAAGCTTTCGGGAAGGGTCGAATTAAAGGATGTCAGTTTCGGATATTCTCCTCTCGGGAAGCCACTGATCGAGCATTTTGATCTGAGCATTGAGCCCGGGAAATGGGTTGCGCTGGTAGGTGGCTCAGGAAGCGGAAAATCCACACTGTCCCGACTGATCAGCGGTTTGTACCGTCCATGGTCGGGAGAACTCCTTTTTGACGGAAAACCCATGGATGAGATCCCCAGGCGTGTGATCACAGGATCCCTGGCTGTGGTGGATCAGAATTATGTGGTCTTTCAGGATACCATTTCCGAGAACATTCGTATGTGGGACCGTTCCATCGAGAATTATGAGATGATCATGGCTTGCAGAGATGCAGGGATCCATGGGACTATAGCTGCAAGACAGGGAGGTTATTCTGACAGAATCCTTTCCGGAGGCAGCAATTTCTCCGGAGGGGAACTCCAGCGTATGGAGATCGCACGTGCCCTTGC
>CADBOW010000108.1 GCA_902796375.1 uncultured Lachnospiraceae bacterium
AGACGGAAGGAAACTGACCGGATGGCAGACGATAGGGGGAAAGAGATATTATCTGGGTAAGGACGGAGCCAGAAGGACCGGCTGGAAGAATATTGACGGAAATCGGTATTACTTCGGAAAAAACGGGGTTCGAAGGACCGGCTGGAGGAAGATCGACGGAAGGAAGTATTATTTCGGAAAGAACGGGGCAATGCGGACCGGCTGGAAGAAGATCGATGGAAAGAAGTATTATTTCGGAAAGAACGGAGTGATGCGGACCGGCTGGAAGAAGCCTGACGGAAAATGGTATTATCTCAGGGCAGACGGACAGATGAGCACCGGCTGGAGAAAGATCGATGGGAAGAAGTATTACTTCGGGAAGAACGGAGTGATGCGGACCGATTGGAGAAAGATCGAAGAGAAATGGTATTACTTCGGAAAGGAAGGATGGCTCCGGACCAGCCGGTGGATCGGGGATTATTACGTGAATTCAAAAGGAGAATGGGTGTCGCAGGTTCCGGATTCGGTCCGGCTGAAGGTGAGGAATATCCTACAGCGGCCGGAGCTTCCCATGGGCTGCGAGGTTACATCTCTTACGATAGCCCTGAACTATAATGGTTACAGTGTGACAAAGGGATATCTTTCGGATAATTATCTTTCGAAGGGATCGTCTTCTTCCACGTCACCGGATGAAGGGTTTTTGGGAAATCCCAGAAGCTGGAACTCCTGGTATTGTTACAGCCGGCCCATCGTAACCTGTGCCAATTCCTATTTGGAGAGCATCGGTGCGGATCTGAGGGCGACGGATCTGACAGGTACCAAATTCGATGACCTGCTCTATCTGCTGGATGACGGGAAACCGGTGGTGATCTGGGGAACCCTTTCCATGGGAAGTCCCAGAACCAGTGGCAGATGGTACGTGAGAGGATGCTCATATCCGAGGTATATCAACCTGCATTGCATGGTGCTGACGGGATATGATAAAAAGAAGGATCTGGTCTATGTGGCGGATCCCCTTTCCGGAAATGTAACCTATAGGCTGAGTACGACCAGAATCCGGTATGCCCAGATGGGATCCCGGGCGGTGGTGATCCGATAAAAATAAGGAGTGGCGGATGCCGCTCCTTATTTTGTGTGATATGACAGGTATGAGCGGATGTGTAGGCACGCTGCTCGTAACCTTATGACACAGATGTAATTATTCGGATATTCCTTCCTGTGGATCGGCCTGAAGCCCGATATCCCGGCTCTTCGGGAAGTATTTCCGGAAGGTGAAGATGAACAGGATCACTGCCAGGGTGGCTGCGATATAGTCCGTTACGGGCTGGGTCATGGCTGCCATTTTTGCCGTATCGAAGAAATGGGTGAAGATAAACAGCATCGGGTAGTAGATCAGACCCTGCCGGGAAATGGACAGGATCAGGGACGGGATCGTCGCTCCTGTGGACTGGATCGCGTTGATCATGACGAAGAGCAGACCAATCACCGGACCGGACAGGATATATACTCTGGAGAATTCAAAGCCGTAGGCATAGGCCTCCGGTTCCTTCAGGATAAATTCAACCAGGGGACCTGCAAATACATAGCAGATCACGGTCATCACGATACTGGTGATGGTGGCCACGATCAGCGTGAATTTCAGTATGGACAGATATCGCTTCCGAAGTCTGGCACCGAAGCAGAAGCCCAGAAGCGGCTGTACGCCGATTCCGATACCGATCAGAAGCATGACGGCTATGGTGTTGACCTTCATGGCAACCCCCAGGCCGGCCACGGCCATATCGCCATAGTTCGCCATAACCTTGTTGATGACGATATTGGAGGTGCTCATCAGAACGGAATTCAGTGCCGCAGGAATTCCGATGGCGAAGACACCCATGGATACGGTACGCTTTATGGTGAAATGCTTCGGACGTATGGACAGAATACTCTTTTTGGAGCTGAGATGGATGATGTAGAAAACGGCGGAGACCACATTTCCGAGAACGGTTGCGATGGCGGCGCCGGCCACATTCCATCCGAAGCCCAGGATCATGACGGGATCCAGAATGATATTGACCAGGTTACCGATGATCATACCGGTCATGGCAGTCTTCGGGTGACCTTCGGCACGGATGATATTACTGAATGCGTTGCTGAGGATCAGGAAGGGGATACCGAAGGCCACGATGGCCAGGTACTGTTTGGTGTATCCCACGGAATCATCACTGGCACCTACGGCATAGGCCACAGGCTCCGCAAAGATGAGGATTCCCAGCAGGCATATGATCCCGATGCTGATGCCGGCCCAGAAACAGAAGCTGGAGGTCCTTTTTGCGGTATGATAGTCCCCCTCGCCGAGACGACGGGAAATGAAGGAGGTACCGCCGATACCGAAGAGCATACCGATCGCCATGAAAAGCAGGAAGACCGGCGTGGCCAGAGATACGGCAGTGACCATCAGCGCATCATTGGTCTGGCCGATGAAGACGGTATCTGCCAGATTGTAGAACAGAACCATCAGCATGCTGATGACAGAGGGTATGATATTGGAAAAGACGGCTTTCGGAACAGGAGCGTCCCGGAAGACTTTCATGGACTTTTCATTGGGGTTCATATTGTTATCCTTTCGATAAGATCCTTTGTCACTCCGTGCAGGAAATGCGGGGGATCCTGATTCTATTCAGTACGGTTCGGCTTTATCGCAGCAGCTCCGCCATACAATCCGCCGCTTCCGGCAGATCCTCCTCATTCAGAGAGGAGTAGCTGATCACGAAGATATGCTGCGGCGCGGAAGCCGGATCGTGATAATACTGGGACAGGGGAGTGATACGTATCCGGTTTGCAGCACAGCGGTCCCGGAACTGATCATCGGAGATCTTCATATCCAGCTCCATCAGGAAATGCAGTCCCGAATCCTCCCGGCGGATCCGCATATGCTCCGACAGGGCGCTTTCCTCCAGGCTCCTGAGGATCCGATCCCGTTTGGCTCTGTAATAATTTCGCATCCGATTCAGATGACGTTCGAAATACCCGTCGGAAAGAAACCGGGTCAGAGTGTACTGCTCGAAATTAGACACGGTACAGGAATAGAAGGAAAGCTGTTCCTGAAACCGCTGCATCAGCTCCTCCGGCAGGACCATATAGCTGATCCGGACGGTGGAAGCCAGTGTCTTGGTAAATGTATTCATATAGATCACCCGTCCGAAGGGATCCGATTCAAAAAGAGAAGGGATCGGCTGTCCCACCATACGGAATTCACTGTCATAATCATCCTCTATGATATACCGGTCATTTCCGGCAGCCCACTGCAGAAGCAGATTCCGTTCCCGGATCGGCATGACCCGGCCTGTGGGAAAATGATGGGAGGGAGAGGTATGCAGTACCTCTATGCCGGTTTCGGCCAGGGTTTCCGGATCCGTGCCCAGAAGCTCCAGCGGAAGAAACCGGAAGGGTACTCCGTAGCTCTGATATACACGGGAGACCTTTCGGTATCCGGGATCCTCGACCCCGTAGATCCGGTGAAAGCCCAGGAGCTGGATCAGAAGACCGTACAGATACTCGGTACCTGCACCTACCACAATATTTTCGGGAGCACAGTGAATGCCCCGGAAGGACTGGAGGTGCGCAGCGATGGCGCTTCGAAGCTCCGGGATCCCGATACCGGGAGATGTGGATACCAGACGGGAAGGCTCTCCGGAAAGCTCTGCTCTGGATAGTCTTGCCCAGACGGTGAAGGGAAAGTTCTCACGTGCGGTTCCGGCTGCGGAGAAGTCCACCGTATAAAGCGGCGCATCCGCAGGCTCCGTTCTGCCGGAGGGGACGGGCTTCTCCGGCAAAACCGGACGGAAGCTCTGAATATCCGCGACAAAATACCCCCGCCTTGGTGCGGAGGTGATATATCCCTCAGCGTTCAGCTGCTGATATGCATTTTCCACCGTGATGGTGCTGATCCCCAGATTATCGGCCAGACTTCGCTTGGAAGGAAGCCGTTCGCCGGAGCGGAGCGCCCCGGAGGAAATGTCCTCCTTGATGTTCCGGATCAGCTGCTCATACAGAGGGGTATCCGTATGCGGCTTTAAATTATATGTAAGCATACATGCCATTATATATTCTTACGGTTGATTTGTAAATAAAGGTATTAAAAAATATGGAAATGTGTTACAATCAAAAATTAGAGTAAAAGTGGATACATCAAGGGGGATTCTTTTCACATGAAGTTTAAGAAGGAATGGTTAAAACACAGATGGGTCGGAAATGCGATCGCAATCTGCATCGGAGTGATCCTGTTCGTTCTTCTGGAGCATCTGGGAGGTGTCTTCGGATGGGTCGGCCGGGTATTTCGTTTTATCACACCGGTGATCATAGGTTTGGGTATCGCGTATGTTATTGACCCGCTGGCACGTCTTTTCGAGCATCATGTCTTCGGGCGGCTGAAATCCTGGCAGCTTCGCCGGATGTTGGCGGTGACCCTTTCGCTGCTGCTGATCCTGGTCCTGGTGGTCACACTGATGGTATTTCTGGTTCCGCAGCTGGTGGACAGTATTACGCAGTTTGTCAATAATCTCGATGAGTATACCCTATCTCTGAAGAAATGGATCCAGGGGATCGCAGATAAGTTTAATTTCAATCCGGCGAAGATCAATGACTTCCTGGATAATTTCTCGAAGAATATGGTTACCTGGGTGGGAGATAACAAGGAAGCGATCCTGAGTAAGGGACTTGATTTCGGAAGCGGACTTGTAACCTTTATTCTGGGTCTCATCCTGGCAATCTATTTCCTGTTCGGTAAATACTTTATGGTGGCAGGAGGAAAGCGGTTCCTGCGGGCCACTGTGAATCCGGGCAAATACAGGGGGATCATGCGGTTTTTCTCCCGGTGTAATGACATCATGACCCGTTATGTGGCATTTGATGTTCTGGACGGTATCATTATCGGAGTGGTCAACGGGATCTTCATGGCGATCATGGATATGCCCTATGTGGTACTGATCTCCGTGGTGGTAGGAGTTACAAACCTGGCTCCCACCTTTGGACCTCTGGTGGGAGCGGTCATCGGCGGATTCATCCTTGTGCTGGTCAACCCGCTGGATGCACTGATCTTCCTGATCTTTACACTGCTTCTGCAGACGGTGGACGGTTATATCATCAAGCCGAAGCTGTTTGGTGATTCTCTGGGAGTGTCCAGTGTGATGATCCTGGTGTTCATCATCCTGGGAGGCCGAATGTTCGGTATCCTGGGCGTGATCTTCTCCATTCCGCTTGCGGCCATTGTGGATTTCACATATGAGGATTATTTCCTGCCCTATATGGAAAAGAAGAGAGGAGTCAAGGACGGCGACTCCGAAACTCCGGAATCCGAGTCTGAAAAGTCCATGCAGCAGCTGAAGGAACGAGAGCATGAACGGGGAGAACGGCTGGAAGAGTGGAAGGAGAACCGGAAGCAGGAGAGGCTGCAGGAGAAGCTGGAGAAGGAACAGGAAAAGCTGGTGAAGGAGCAGGAGAAACAGCAGGAGAAACAGGAGAAGGAACAGGAGAAACAGGACCGAAAGCAGGAGAAAGCCTCCAGGGAGGACAAAAACTCCGAAAATAAGGGATAATTCCACAGGAATTAAGAAGAAAGGCTTGAAAGTCTTCATAAAATAAGCTATAATCTCCATTTGGGTTTTGTGCCCGGATGGAGATTATTTTTTCAAAAAGAAGGAGTGTCGTCATGAGCGAAGAAAATGTAAAGTCCGGCGGCTGGCGTTCCAACAAATGGGTTCGCGCGGCGATTCCGGCACTGCTGCTGCACTGTAGTATCGGTACTGTTTACTGTTGGTCACTGTTCAGTCAGAATATTGCGGACCATATAGGTTTTTCCAAGGGTGCAGTTGAGTGGGCCTTCAGTTTTGCCATCTTCTTCCTTGGAATGTCGGCGGCTTTCCTTGGGAATTTTGTTGAGAAGGATATTCACAAGTCCTCACTCATTGCCACCGTCTGCTTTTCGGCAGGTATGGCGCTGACCGGTCTGTTCATTTTCCTTGGCGGTCCTGATCAGTCTCTGCACGGTAGTCCGGTGGTTCTGATCGGCGTATACTTCAGCTATGGTTTTATCATGGGTATCGGTCTTGGTACGGGTTATCTTTCACCGGTTAAGACTCTGATGCTCTGGTTCAAGGATCGTAAGGGTCTGGCTACCGGACTTGCTGTTGCAGGTTTCGGTGCTGCAAAGGCCATCGCAAGCCCCATCATGGAGGCACTGCAGGAAAGCGTCGGAATCTATGCCATGTTCTGGATCCTTGCAGGCGTTTATTTTGTAATGATGTTTGTAGGTCATCTGCTTCTGGCAAAGCCGGCGGGATGGCATGAGCCCCAGGGAAAGGGAGAGAAGCCCAGTATCCTTGCTGTTCTGAAGACAAAACCCATCGGCAACTATATCGGAATCTGGCTGATGTTCTATATTAACATCACCTGTGGTCTGGCACTGATCTCTCAGGAGAAAATGATCGTAAAATGTATCGGTCTGGCAGCATCTGCCGGTGTGATCTCCACATTTTCCGCTATTTTCAATGCGGGCGGACGTCTCGGATTCTCCGCATGGGCAGATACCATGAAGGACCGGAATACGATCTACAAGCTGATCTTCATCCTGTCCATCGCATTTACCGGACTGGTTATGATCACACAGGGTATCAAGACCGGAGAGGGAAATACGCTTCTGATCATTCTGGTCATCGCGCTGATCATGGTCGTAAATGCAGGCTACGGCGGAGGCTTCTCCAATGTGCCTACACTGCTTTCCGATCATTACGGTATGGGTTCCATTTCGGCAATCCACGGAATCACACTTTCCGCATGGGCATTTGCTGGTCTGACGGGTAACCAGGTGGCTACGCTGATCGTAAACAATACCGGCGAATTTATCGAGCGTGTAGATGACGGGAAGGCGACATTGGTGAATCCGGTGGGTTACCAGAACGTTCTGTACTTCACGCTGGCTCTGTATGTTGTAGCACTTCTGCTGTGTCTGTTCCTGGTACGTCCTACAGACAAGGCGCTGGAAGCAAAGGCGGCAAAGAAGGCTGCCAGGGCATAGCTTGTGAAATCGAAAAAGAAGTGGTCATCGGCCACTTCTTTTTTTGACGCAAAACGTGTATAATCAATCCTGTTACCGGCTGACTCAACAGGAAGCAGACGGAAGAATGAAATGAACAGATAAAGGAATCGGATATGAAGAAGAAAAAAGCATTTCTGTTTCTCGGGATATTTCTGATCATCCTGACCACGGTGGCATTGGTGCTGTTGCTGCCATCCGGGAAGAAGGATTCGGAGGTGGACGAGAAACAGGATGCGGGAATGAACAGAACGGAAGCACCGGGACCGGCTTCCACCACAGAACAGAAATCGGAGCAGGAACCGGAAACGCAGGAGGCCTGGAGAACGGCTTTATCCGAGGCGGAGCAGCGGATCGAGTCCGATACGGAAGCCAAAACCGAGAAGAAGACGGAGAAAATCGTGGACGGCTCCGGGAAGCACAACGGATATCTGGGAAGCAGCTATGAGATTCCGGAGGGCTTTCAGGATGTGTCTCCGGCACCTTCGGAGGACGGCTACATTTATCTCTATAAGAACCCGGAGCGTGATATGATACTGCAGGTGACGGAATACCGTCTGGAGAAACGGAATATCGGCTTTGAGGCGGAATACAGTGTATATCATAATATGTATAAGAATGATTCCGGTACGGAGATCACCTACGATGAGATGGATGGTAACCGGTATTGTATCTCAGGCTATACTGCGGACGGAACCCGGGTGTTCTATCTTGAGGGATTCAAGAAGCCGGACCGGCATGAGGTGCAGATCTACAGTGAGTACCCGAATGACGCCGGGAAAGAGGATTGTGACAGGCTCCTGGAGGTGCTGCAGGACACGCTGGATTACACATTCGTCACGGATCCGGAAAGTGTAACGGAGG
This sequence comes from uncultured Lachnospiraceae bacterium, assembly GCA_902796375.1. Classification (GTDB taxonomy): domain Bacteria; phylum Bacillota; class Clostridia; order Lachnospirales; family Lachnospiraceae; genus Eubacterium_Q. The sequence continues at coordinate 7,919 of CADBOW010000108.1, forward strand.
AAGAGTTAAGATGAAACCAAGCGATATCAGTGAGATCAAGCGATTATACCAGCTGGATCCGGAACGGAGCGGAATCCACCGGATCAGCGGGTGCTATATCAACGGAGAGAAGGCTCAGGTGGTTCGGTTCACCGAGAATTTTCTTACCTTACCGGAGGAGGAACGGTTTAAGTATCTGGAAATCTTCCGGAAATGTCTCTCCGGGACAAAGGACAGGAATCTGATCCTGCTCCGCCCCAGACAGGTGCATCGGGAGGATCATTCCGGTGATATGACCGGGGAGGAGATGAAGCTTCTGCAGGCACTGATCGAAACGGATCTGAAGGATGATTCCGTGCTTCAGGCCTTCTATGACAAGGTGGTGGAGCATTTTCAGTATATTGATAATTATCTGATCCTGATCGCGCGTCAGAATTATGATGTTCCAGGCAGAACCATGGACGGGCTGGAGCTGGAGGATGCTTCGGAGGAGGTTTACCGCCACATGATCTGTGCCATCTGTCCTGTGAAGCCCACGAAGCCGGGACTGGGATATGATCCGTCCCTGAATGCATTTCATAATCTGACCCAGGGACAGATCGTGGAAATGCCGATGAACGGCTTCCTGTATCCGGCGTTTATCGAGCGGTCACAGGATCCGGATCATGTGCTGTATTATTCCAAGGATACTGTAGATATCCGGTCTGATTTTGCGGATGCGGTGCTGGGAAGCGGAGCTCCCCTTGCTGCTGCGGAGCAGAAGGAGTCATTCTCGGATCTCCTGACGGAGACCATGGGAGAGGACGGGGATCTTTCAACGGTCCTTCAGATCCAGGACAGCCTTCGGACCTTTGTGAAGGAGAAGAAGGAGGCAGAGGAGAGTCCGGTCCTGAAGAAGGAGGATGTGCGTGTGATCCTGACGGAATGCGGGATCGATGAGCAGCGGATGGAGGATTTTGATCAGCGGTTTGATGCCCTGTCACGTTATCCGGAGGATGTTCCCATCGAAGAGAGGATCTTTGTGGCTTCCAATCTGGTTCCCACCCGGAGTCTGGAGGTGAAGAATGCGGACTTCACCATCCGGATCAACACCGATCGGACAGAACTGCTGGAGACCCGGGTGATCGACGGCAGGAAGTGTCTGGTGATCGGACTGGAGGACGGGGTTTCGGTGAATGGCATTCCCGTGGGAATCTAATTGTCAGGAGGTATTTGCATGAAGAAGAGTACGAAGCTGATACTGGGACTTGCAGGTGCGGCCGGGGCTTATGCGGGGGCTTCCTATGCCGTGGTCCGAGGAGCCATGAGCATGGTATTCGGTCGGACCGGAAAGCTGAGACATACCACCGGACTCTGGTATGATGAGATTGAAGCCAGATATCCAGGACGGTATACCAGAACCCCGGTGGAATTTCCCTCCGGAGATCTGATGCTGAAGGGTTATGTGTATGGAGAGGATCACGGGAAGGGACTCATCATTTTCTCCCATGGGATCTATTCCGGACATGAGCTTTATATCAGCGGGATCCTGGAGCTGGTGGAAAAGGGATATCAGGTTCTGGGCTTTGATAATACCGGCTGCTATGAGAGTCCGGGGGAGAACAGCAGAGGACTGATCCAGGGACCGCTGGATCTGGCTGCGGCGCTGGATTTTGTACAGTGCAACCGGGCCTATGGGGACCTGCCCAGATTTCTGATGGGACACAGCTGGGGAGGCTATTCGGTCTGCGCGGTTCTGAATTTCGGATATCAGGTGGATGGGATCCTGTCCGTCTCGGGCTTCTCCGATCCCATGGAGGTGACGCTGGAAATGGGTCAGTCCATGTTCGGGCCGGCAGCAGGGGCCGTTCTTCCGATGATGCGACTGGAATACAGGAGACGGTTCGGGGAAAATGCGGATCTGAATGCGATCCGCGGCATTAACAGGGTGGAGACCCCCATTCTCATCATGCATGGAGCAGGAGATGATTATGTAAACTATAACGGATCGGCCATCATCCATCATAAGGACGAGATCACCAATCCGAATGTGCAGTTTATGCCGCTGGATTATCCGCTGCGAAACGGGCACAATGACATTTTTCTGTCGGAGGAGGCGAAGAAGGCGCTGGACGAATTTGATGAACGCCTGAAGGCACCCCTGAAAGAGCATAAGGCCAAGGGATACTGGGACCTGCCGGATGAGATCCAGGATGAGCTCTTCCTCGGATTGGACCGGGATCTGACCTCACGGCCCAATAAGGAGCTTTTTGATGAGGTGGATCATTTCTTCACCGAATGCCTGGTCCGAAAGGATAATGACAGAACAGGAATCTGAGTCACCGGAGGGAATGGATATGCAGCACAGTTTTCGGAAGCTGCTTCGGAAAAATCTATTATATATGACATTTCCCATGGTTCTGATCCTGTCGGGACTTCTGCTGATGCTGTTTCAGATCTCCCGTCTGGAAATGTTTCAGTCAACACCCATGACGGACACGATGGAGGCGGGCAGTTATTTTGATTCGGACAGGAGAAATGTTACGATTTCCCTCAGTAATCTGAAGAGTGCCGGATTCGCCCGGACCGACGGAGAGAAGAAGAAGGCGGAATATTTCTACCGGGTGGAGAACGGTAAGATGCAGCTGTTTGTGCTTTCGGAAGCCACGGCCAAAAGGTACAGAGCCAACCAGATGGAGAATTACGTGCTGACGGTCCGGATCGAACGGGATGAAGTGACAGCCCGTTATATCGAACAGGAATATGAGACTTCGCTGGGACTGACCGCAGATGAAATGCAGGGCTTCTGTTCCGAATATGTCCTGGATGAAACGGCTTATCCCCGCGTGCGGATCTGGATGCTCCGGACGGCCACCATAGCACTTTCCATGATCCTGGGGATCCTGATGCTTTATGTGATCCTGGCCATGATCTTCCCGGCACTGAACTTTGAGGCATGGGTCCTGAAGCGGTTCGGACATATCGGACGGTATATCCGGAAGATCGACCGGGAAATGGAGAAGAAGCTCCGCTATCATCAGGACAATGTCACCGTGACGGAGAATTATCTGGTCGTGTCTTACATTTCCAAAATCGATGTGGTTCGGATCGATGATATCAAGTATCTGTCCAAGCATGTGGAGAAGCGGAAGCGGGGACTCCGGCCGGTTCATGTATACCGGCTTACGGCGTCGAATGCGGATGACCTGTATTTTGAAGCGGATTTCTTTGAGGAGGAGATCATCAATGATGTGATCTACTTTATGCGTGGAGAACCGATCCTGGAGTATGAGGAGCAGATCCTGAAGGAGAAGGAAGAGGAAGAGAACGAGATCGCCGAAAATATGCATGAGGAAGAAGAGGCTTCGGAACCCTATGACCCGGAGCAATAAAAAACTCCGATCCGTGACATGGTATCACGATCGGAGTTTTTATATGGTGCGCCTGGCAGCGCACGTTTCTGAGTATCAGTCAACGATGATCTCGTCTGCGGAAGCAGCGGCCTCGTCAGCAACGTCCTTCGCTTCCTCGGCAGCATCGTCAGCAACGTCCTTTGCTGCTTCGGCAGCATCGGCAGCCACATCCTTTGCTTCCTCAACAGCATCCGCAGCGGCATCCTGTGCTTCCTCGGCAGGGGCGAATTTCTCCTTGGCGGTTTTTG
>CADBOW010000109.1 GCA_902796375.1 uncultured Lachnospiraceae bacterium
TGAGAGGAATTATATGTTAATATATCCGGTGGGTGTCAGCATTTGGCGCAGCGTCAGGATAAGGAGGGAATCGGTTTGGGACGGGGGCTTACAGGAAATCAGTTAAAATACATCGCAGTGACCGCCATGGTGCTGGACCATGTCGGTATGGTCTTTCTTTCCATCAACACGATCCCCGGGCTGCTGTGCCGCATTGTGGGCCGGCTGACCGCGCCCATCATGTGCTTTCTCCTGAGCGAAGGCTATGCCTATACCTCCAACCGGAGGAGATACGGGATCCGGCTGCTCATTTTCGGTCTTCTCTCGCAGATCCCCTATGCGCTGATCAATTACGGTATCCCGACACAGGATCCTCTGACGGGGCAGATGAACCGGCCTACCTTCTGGGAGGCTGTCCTGCATCCGGATTTCAATATGATCCTGACCTTATTCCTGTGTTTTCTTGCGCTGTACGTATACGATCTGGTTCCGGGCTTTCAGCTGCGCTGTGTTCTGTTCGGAGCGATATTTGCGGCAGCGATGTTCTGTGACTGGGGCCTGGCCGCTCCGGTGTATACTCTGGCCTTTGCGATCTTTCGGGAGTCCAGGGCCGAACAGGCAAAATGGTTTTCCTTTATCACCATCGGATATGTGGCGATCCAGACCATGTTCTGCATCTCGTCGGATCAAAACTGGTACGGACAGATGTGGCAGCTGGGACTGTTCCTCTTTCTTCCTTTTCTGTTTCTGTATAACGGCGCCAGAGGAAGCAAGGCGAAATTTCATAAGTGGTTTTTCTATCTCTTCTATCCGCTGCACCTGGTCGGGTTCTGGCTGCTGAAATTATATGTGGTGTAACTCCCGGAATCGTGATACAATAGGCACGGAGTGTTCGGAATAACACGACAAAGGAAGGGGATAGAAGGTATATGAAATACAAATGTCCTTGTTGTGGTTATTATACGTTGGAAGAGGGACCCGGAAAGTATGAGGTGTGTCCGGTCTGTTTTTGGGAAGATGATCCGAAGGCGGCCTCGGCACCGAATATCGCATTCGGTTCCAACCAGATCAGTCTGAAGGTGGCAAAGCTCAATTTCCGTGAAATCGGTGCCTGTGATCCGGATGCGGTGAAATCCGTGCGGGATCCTTTAGAGGAAGAAATCGATCCGGCAGGAGCACTGACTTTGATCCGGGCTACGGAGCTCTGGCAGAAGGCAGGTTCCTACTATGTGCGGATTCAGGCAAACGGAGAACGCTACGGGATCGACCTGCAGACGGAATTTGATGAGCATGATGAGAAGGATGCTGTATATATCGTTCTTCTGGACAGGCATCGTCCGGTGGCGACCTGTCGATTATATCCTGCGGAGCAGGGGCATATGATGATCGGAAGGGTTGTGGTCCTTCCGGAATATGAGAAGCGCGGGATCGGATCCCGTCTCCTGCGTGAGGGAGAGGCCTGGGCGAAGGAGCTGGGGTACAACAAGGTGGTGATCGAGGCCCGGGATATCCTGGCGGATTTCTACGAGGCGAGAGGATATTCGCTGAATGCGAAGCATGTGGTTCACAGAGAACCCTTTGACTGTGTATTGATGGAGAAGCGTCTGTAAAGAAAGAGGGATTTTCACGCAGCATCCCGGAGCCGGGGGGCTGCGTGATTTCCGGTTTGGCGGTTCCGCGGTTGACGGCGGGCATTTTAGTAGATGGAAGGTTTGGTATGAAGAGGCTGATCAAAAACAGAATCCTGTGGAGATGCATTTCCATATTGCTGGTGCTTCTTCTGCTCCCGGCAGGGCTGACGGGACTTCCGGCAGAGGCGGCTGTGGATCCGGAGATCCGCTCGGCGGAGGACATGTATGATAAGATCGAGGATCAGATCAGTAAAAGGGAAATGACCCGGACCTACCGGGTAAGCACCCTGGGAGTGGCCAAGTCCCTTGTCAAAATGGACATGGAGAAATTTCAGGCCCATTATGATGAGGATGATCCCCTCCGCAGCGGCTGCTATCTCAGCTACTATATCGAAACCATTTACCTGTCCTATCAGGGAAAGGCTTTTACGATCCGGATCAAGTACCCTCATTCAAAGAAGGAAATGGATCAGCATTTTGAGTACATGAATCAGCTGGCGGTCCGGCTGAAGGGTGAGTCGGATTATGATACCATCAAAAATGTCCATGATTATCTGATCGAGAATTTCGAATATGACAATAATACAGACATGGCCAATCATACGGACATTGACGGCTTCCGGGACGGGGTCATGGTGTGCTCCGGCTACAGCCTGGCGGCGTATTACCTGTTAAATGTGGTTGGGATCAAAACCAGGGTGATCACCGGCTACGGCGGCGGTGATGATACCAGTGCGGAGAACCATATGTGGAATATGGTTCAGCTGGAGGGAAAATGGTACAATATGGATATCACCTGGGATGACGGCGGCGGCTCTTCGAAGCAGTATACGTATTTTCTGAAGAGTGATTCTGATTTTCCCATGCACCGCAGACTGGGGATCTACGCGGCGGAGAGCTTCAACCTGGATATTGCGGAGGATTCCTATCCCCTTCCGATCTATATGAAGATCCGGTTTGATGATCCCAGGGTCTGGACTGCCATCGTTGTGGTCCTGGTGCTGATCCTGATGGGGATCTCTCTGAAAAGGAGAAATAAGACTGCGGCCATCTATCATGGAGAAGTACTCTATGAAGAAGATATCTACGAAAATGTGAACGAAAGAACCTACGAAAGCTGGAAACGAGGAGACGATCACGATGTATGAGAAGAAGAATACAAATGTAATCTGGTATATGATCATCGGTGTGGTGGTAGTGACCCTGCTGATGCTGGGATTGCTGGCACTTCTTTTGAAGAGCGGCGGCGATGAGGAGGAAGGAAGCACGGCTGCCGGAACCACCGCTGTGACCGAGACGAAGAAGACGGAAGAGAAGATGACCGAGGTGAAGACGGAAGGCGGGAAGACAGAAGAAAAGAAGACTGAGGCAAAGAAAACCGAGGCAAAGAAAACCGAGGGGAAGAAGGCGGAAACGGCCGTAACCTCGAAGCTTACCTTCCGGGATGCGGGAAAGAAGAACCAGCATTATGAGAAACACGGAGCCGAGATGGGATTTGCGGATGCGGATGCCTATGAGGTGGCAGCCAATGAAGTGGTTTCGGATCCGGTATCTCTGCATAAAACGGAGAAGGAAGACGGGGATGATGTGTATTACCGGGAGAAGGACAATGCATTTGTTGTGGTCTCCACAGACGGGTATATCCGTACCTTCTTTTATCCCAGCGGCGGAAAGGCATACTATGATAAGCAGTAGGGATACTTTTATATAAAGGATTATTCATTTGACAGAATGGAAAAAGTTATGTACCATCGAACATGACTTTTTTTATTTTTGTAGAAATGTTTTATTATGAAAATGTATTGATGTAGGAAAAGGAAGGTTGAGCTATGCTTTCAAAATTCAGCGTAAAGAGACCATACACGGTTCTGGTCGGCGTGGTACTGGTCCTCGTACTGGGATATGTCGCATATACGAAGATGACGGCGGATCTGCTTCCCAATATGAGTTTTCCCTATGTTATCGTGATCACGACGAACCCGGGCGCCAGTCCGGAGGAGGTGGAGTCGGACGTGACCTCCAAGATGGAGGCTTCTCTGGCGACCACATCGAATCTGAAGACGCTGCAGTCCATGTCGAGAAACAGTGTTTCCGTAGTCATTCTCGAGTATGAGCAGACGGCCAATATGGATTCGACCATGATAGAGATCCAGCAGAAGCTGGATCAGGTGAAGAGCGGTTTTTCGGATTCCATCGGTGCACCGATCATTATGCAGATCAATCCGGATATGCTTCCCATCATGGTTGCGGCCATTGGCGTGGATGATATGGACCCGACGCAGATCTCCACCTATGTGGATAATCAGATCATTCCGCAGCTGGAGAGTATCGAGGGTGTGGCTTCGGTTACCGCAACCGGCGGGATCGAGGAAACGGTTCAGGTCACTCTGAATCAGAAGAAGATCGATGCCCTGAATGACAAGGTCCTGAAGGAGGTTCGGGATCAGTTCAAGGAAGCGGAGGATGAGATCGAGAAAAACAAGGCGAAGATCGAGGACGGTCAGGCCGAGGTGGAGAGCGGCAAAAAGCAGCTGGCGGATCAGGTCAGCGCCGGTGCCACCGAGCTGAACACGAAGAAAATCGAGCTTTACAATACCGCCACGGATCTGGATAAGCAGCTGGTTGAGCTGCAGGCAAACCGGGAAAGCCTGAACACCGCCATCAACACGTTGACAGAGGTTCAGAAGGGCGCAAAGGAACTGAAGAGCGGCATCAAGACGGTGGAAGCGGGGATCAAGGAGCTGCAGGGCGTCGAAACAAATCTGATCGGACTTTCGGCCCTGACGGATGAAGAGCTGAAGAAGGCAGCGGGAATGACACGGAAAGCCCTGGAGAAACAGCTTGCAGATGTTCAGACACAGCTGAAGGATCTTCAGGATAAGCTGGAGCTGATGAAGGGACAGGAGTCAGAGCTGGCGACCAAGCTTGTGACCATGGGCAGCTCCATGGCTCAGTACGGCATCACCATCAAGGATGTCTCGGACCTTGCGGGGGCCATTAAGACCCTGACTGAGATGAAGACCAAGGTGGATCTCGGCATTTCCACCATCACAACTGCAAAGCAGCAGGTGGAGGCCGGAAAGACCACCATCAACGAAGCAATGACTGCTTTGAATAAAAATGAGATCCTCGGCGCGTTGCAGCTGAGTGATGCATCCATGCAGCTGATCTCCGGCTCCCAGGCGTTGAAGACGGCGGAAGAGACCATGGAGAAGACCAAAACGGATGCGGAGCAGAAGGCGGATATCAACTCCGTTCTTTCCGCTGATGTGATCCGTCAGCTTCTGGTGGCTCAGAACTTCGATATGCCTGCAGGCTATATCCAGGAGGAGGACGGAAAATACCTGATCAAGGTAGGGGAGTCCATAGAGACTGTGGATGCCCTTCAGAATCTGGTCCTGATCGACCTGGGTATGGACAGTGTGGGAAAGGTATTCCTTTCTGATATTGCAGATGTAGAGGTGGTGGATAATTCGGACTCCAGCTATGCGAGAGTTGACGGACAGCCGGGGGTGCTGCTGACCTTTGAGAAGCAGACCGGATATGCCACCGGAGATGTAACGGATACGATCCTGGCGAAGTTTGAAAGCCTGGAGAAAACCGAGGATGAGAAGATCCATTTCTCGACTCTGATGGATCAGGGTGTATATATCGATATGATCGTTAAGTCGATCGTTCAGAACATGGGGATCGGAGCACTGCTGGCGATCATCGTTCTGATCATATTCCTGAAGGATTTCCGGCCGACGCTGATCATTGCCTGCGCCATTCCGCTTTCCGTGGTCTTTGCGCTGGTGCTGATGTATTTCTCAAACATTTCCCTGAACATCATTTCCATGTCGGGACTTGCTTTGGGAATCGGTATGCTGGTGGATAACTCCATCGTCGTCATAGAAAATATCTTCCGACTGCATAAGCTGGGTATGCCCGTAAAGAAGGCCTGTGTAAACGGAGCCAGCCAGGTGGCGGCGGCCATCACGGCTTCCACACTGACTACGGTCTGCGTATTCGCGCCCATCATTTTCACGGAGGGTATCACACGGCAGCTCTTCGTGGATATGGGACTTACGATCTTCTATACCCTGGGTGCCAGCCTGATCGTGGCGCTGACTCTGGTTCCGGCTATGGCACAGGGTGTGCTGCGCCGGCCGAAGGAGATCAAAAACGGTCTGTATGACCGGTTCCTGAAGGTATACGGAAGATTCCTGCGCCGTGCCATGAAATGGAAGGCGGTTGTGTTCCTGATCGCCATCGCACTGCTTGTGGGAAGCGTGATGCTGTCTCTCAGCAAGGGTACGGCTTTCATGCCGGAGATGACATCGACGCAGATCACGGTGACGCTTTCGGCTCCGGAGGGAGAGACCCGTGAGTTTGAGGAAATGACCGGATATGCGGATACTCTGATGGAGAATCTGAAGCCGGTGGATGAGATCCAGACCATCGGAGCCATGGCAGGCTCCGGTACGCTGCTGTCCGGGATCGGCGGAATGAGTATGGGCTCCGGCAGGAGCGGCAGCTCCAATATCACCATGTATATTCTTCTGGATCCGGATAAGACCACCAGCAATGAGGAGATGACGGAAAAGATCGAAAAGGCGGCAGAGGGACTGAACTGTAATGTGAAGATCAACACCGCCATGATGGATATGAGTGCTCTTTACGGTTCGGGCATATCCCTTCAGATCCGCGGCCGGGATCTGACGGTGCTGCAGGATCTGGCAAGGCAGACCGGTGAGGCGCTGGAACAGGTGACGGGTGTTGCCAAGGTGAACAACGGACTCCGGAATATGGAGCAGGAGGTCTATGTCACCGTAGATAAGGAGAAGGCGGCCAAATACGGGATGACGGTGGCGCAGGTGTTCCAGCTGATCTATAAGAAGACGGCGGAGACCAGCTCATCCACAAAGCTTTCCACTGCCACCAAGGATTATGACGTCTATGTCAATTCGGCGGAACAGGCTTCCATGACGAAGGATGACCTGTCCAAGATGACATTTACCTATAAGGATCAGAAGACCGGTGATGAGGAGGAGGTCCCGCTGACCCGGATCGCAACCATCGGCGAGCGGGAGGAGCTGTCCGTGATCAATCACGAGGCGCAGACCCGTTACATCAACGTGACTGCAGAGGTGCAGGACGGCTATAATGTGGGACTGGTTGGAAATGATGTGGAGAAGGCCATAGAACGGATTCAGGTTCCGGAGGGCTACAGCATTAAGGTGGGCGGCGAAAATGAGGCCATCAATGACGCCATGGGCCAGATGCTTCTGATGATGCTGCTGGCAGTGGTCCTGATCTATCTGGTCATGGTCGCACAGTTCCAGAGCCTGCTGTCACCCTTCATCATCATGTTTACGATCCCCCTGGCATTTACAGGCGGTTTCATGGCTCTCTGGCTGTCAGGCAATGAAGTCAGCGTTATCAGTCTCATCGGATTTGTCATGTTGGCCGGTATCATAGTAAATAACGGTATCGTGCTGGTTGATTATATCAATCAGCTTCGAAGAGGAGGAATGGCCAAGAAGGATGCCATCATAGAATCCTCCCAGACCAGACTTCGGCCGGTGCTCATGACGGCCCTTACCACCATCATTTCCATGTCCACCATGGCAGTGGGTATGGGAGCCGGATCGGAAATGGGTCAGCCCATGGCCATCGTGGTTGTAGGCGGACTGATCTACGGTACGCTGCTGACTCTGGTTGTGGTTCCCTGTATCTACGATGCACTGAACCGGGAGAAGGATATGCGGGAGGAGGATATCGAGATCGTCCGGGAAGCGGAGGATCCGGATTTCGCCGATGATCCGAAGCAGCCTGTACAGGCTCTTGCAACGGAAGGCGCATATGCAGCATCCCCTGAAACGGCTTATGACACATCGAACGGAGAAGGCTATGGCACGGAACAAACAGCCGATCCCGCCGGAGCTTACAACCCTGTGCTACATCAGGCAGGAGGGGAAGTATCTGATGCTCCATCGGGTGAAGAAGGAACAGGATATCAATAAAGACAAATGGATCGGTATCGGCGGACATTTTGAAGGGACGGAAAGTCCGGAGGAATGTCTGCTGAGAGAGGTCAGGGAAGAAACCGGACTTACCCTCACATCCTATCGGTTCCGGGGCATCATTACATTTGTTTCCGGGGAGGAATGTCTGGAGTATATGTCCCTGTTTACCGCAGACGGCTTCACCGGAGAGATGAAGACCTGTGATGAAGGAACTTTGGAATGGGTTCCCGTGGAAAAGGTTTATGATCTGGAGCTCTGGGCAGGAGACAGGATCTTCCTCCGGCTGTTGGAGGAGGAACGTCCCTTCTTCTCCCTGAAGCTGGTTTATGATGCCGAAGGCGTGCTGCAGGAGGCAATCCTGGACGGACAGAAGATGGAGCTGTAGAAGGCGCCGGGCGGAAGCATCGGACAGAGACATACATATGAAAACACCCCGCTGTAAGTCACAACGGGGTGTTTTTTGTGCGATACGGCGTGCAGGCATGCCTGCACGTGCATTTATCGGTCAAAGCGATATCGAGTAGGAGGGGCTCCGCCTGATGGATTGTTTCTACCGTGCCGGGGGCTTGGGGAAGATCCGGTTTACATTTACCATGTAATCCAGGTATTCATCATCGAAACGTTTGATCATATCCGCTTCCTCTGTCTTCTTCAGCAGGATCGTAAGCAGGATCCAGAACAGGATCGGAAGCACATACATATATGTATTTCCGGAAATGAACAGTGCTCCGGTACATGCAAAAAGGATCGCGGCATAGATCGGATTCCTGGTCCAGCCGTAGATGCCGGCCTTGCAGACCTTTCCGCTCTGGATGAAGCTGTCGATCCGGATTCCGAAGACCGCCTTCCAGTACATGACGATGGCTGCCAGGATGAGCAGGCATCCGAATCCGATGTATATATATCGCAGTACCTCGCTCTCAGGAATCCCGGATTCAAAGATCCATTTATCCCGGAGCAGGATCGCAGCTACGGTAAGACCGATGGCGATGAGTCCGAAGACAGGTCCGATTCCCCAGACGGACATGGGCTGTTTCAGCTCCGTTACTACGATGGGAGACAGGTGGTCTCCCTCCGGTCCGGAGAGATCCTCCGCCGGCGCCGGCTTTCCCTCTTCCGGCTTTTCATTCAATTCTTCTTTTATTTCTTTCCTTACTTCCTCAGACATGATCTCCCTTTCTGCACATTTGTGAGCGGCATATCAACAA
>CADBOW010000110.1 GCA_902796375.1 uncultured Lachnospiraceae bacterium
AACGCTTGTGGAGATCATGGGAAAACTGCCCTGAGGTGTGATAATAACCGGGATCGATGAAGCAAGAAGCCCCGACTTCCAAACGAAGTGTAAGTGGGGGTAGTTCACTATACGGCAGATGTCAGGATCATCGGAAGTAAGGAGAAACCGCTGGTGATCAAGACGGATACACAGATCGGAGATCTGCTTCAGAATCCCGTTACCAGGGAGTATTTGATGAAACGACTGAGTACGTTTCTGGATGCGCTCAGGGGAGCAGTGCCTGAGGAACAGGACTTTGTTGAGGTATTGGTACGTTTTATGCCGCTCCATACCCTCCGGAGCATGATCCATATTACGAATGAAGAGCTTCAGGAGATGTGCGAGGACCTGCGGAAGCTGGTGGAGAATCCTTCTGAGGAAGGCGAAGAAGAGTGATGAGAAAAAAGGAACCCCCGATCAGCTTCGGGGGTTCTCATTGGTTGTGCCGGATGCTTCGCTTCGCCGCTCCCGTATCGCGACCAGTTTCCCGCGAAGTTTGGAGAAGGTGAAGGTATCTCTGTATTTTTCGAAAAATGCGCGCATGGACAGCGACTTCAGTTCGAAGGGTCGGAAGAAATGGCTCTCTTCCTTTGAATTATTCCTTACCTCATTCAGCTTTCCGCGGAAGGCCGTGAACAGAATGACGATATTGAACTCCTTCGCCAGGTGCTTCAGCAGACGGAGGAACTTGATCGCATGCAGGAAATCCAGGATAAATACGGTATAGAAGGAGATCATCAGAATATGAAATACTAACGTATCCGTGAAGAAATCCAGGAATTTCAGCATCGGCTTATGGACGATCAGATAATAGATCGCACAGATGATCCCCCAGAAAAAAGTATACAGGGGACAGATGAGTCCGTAGAAATTAAAACGATTGTCCGTATAATCCCACAGCCGCATGTTCAGCCGAATGAAGAAGATATATCCGGTGATCAGTTCGATCACTGTCATGGCAGCTACCATGATGAGAAGTACCAGGATCTTCGTCCCCCAGCCGTCCGGATCCATACCCGGAAATGTGATAAAGGACATCAGATACAGGCAGCTGAGACCGATTCCGTATAGAGGAAGCCAGGGTCCGAATAAAAACCCGGGATTCACCCATTTTTTTGTTTGACCGATGGACGGAACAAAATGGCGATAGAAGAACTCGATCACCCATCCGCCTACACTTCCGAAGACAAAGATAAATGCCACGGATTTAACTGTATCCATAAAAATACCGGTGAGACCTTTCTAAGCTGGTTTCTGCTGCTATAGTTCGTATGACTTATCGACAGGTAGTTATAAGAATACCGGAATGAGTCCAGCAATGATTCATTCCGGTTCTTTCGGGAAAGCGAATAACGGGAATCGAACCCGCAGTGCCTGCTTGGGAAGCAGACGTGTTACCATTACACCATATTCGCACACACGCGTATTATAACATAAAAAATAAAAAAATCCAGCTTTTTTCTACATTTCTTCATTATTCCCGGATTTTCCCGTTATTTTTAGAAAAAGGATTGTTTCCGGAGGGGTTGTGATATAAAATACGTCGTGGGAGTGTCGCCTTCTCGAAAAAACATGCGGAGGCGGCCTCTTCCGTAATCAATAGTTAATTTCAGGAGCTGTCAAATGCTGTACTACATTTATCTGTCACTTAGTCTTTTGGGCAGTGGATGGATCGTATATTTAAAGAAGCCGGAGAACGGATTTGCCATCGTGGGACTTTTTCTGCTGTATTTCATTCTTCTGTTTCTGCTGTTTTTCCTTCTGCATCTGCTGGTTTTTGCGCTGGGGGGATACACCATCGACCGGAACAATCTGCCGAAGGATATCCATACCTTCTATCGCTGGTACGGATTCGAATCCCTGTTGCTGCTCATGCGAAGCCTGCATATCCGGATCCACCTGCATGGGATGGAGAAGCTGCCGAAGGATACTCCGTTTCTGTTGGTGTGCAACCACAGATCGATCTTTGATCCCATGGTGGGACTGGCGTATCTGAAGAAATATAATGTTGCCTACGTTTCCAAGCAGGAGAATCTGGAGATTCCCTTCGTGGGACGTTATATCGCAGCGGTGGGCTGCCTTCCGCTGGATCGGGAGAATCCGAGAAATGCGGTGAAATCCATCCGTCAGGCGGCGGAGAATATCCGATCGGGCTATGCGAATTACGCCATCTATCCGGAGGGATGGGAGAATAAGACTTCGGATCCCCTGCTTCCCTTCCGGGCAGGAGCCATGAAGATCGCAAAGGATGCGGAATGCAGGATCATCCTGTCGGCGATCCGGGGCTCGGATAAGATCTTCCGGAGAGCCTTCACTTTCCGGCCGATCCACATTCACATGGATATCCTGGAAACGATCCCGGAGGATATTGTGAAACAGGAGAAGGCCTCCGAGCTGTCCGACCGGGCATTTCGGATCCTGTGGGATCATCTGACGGAGCATCCGGCGGACCGGTATCTGTCGGCAAAGGGGTAGGATACGCCGCCGGGGTACGGCAAAGGGGTAGATACGCCGGTTGAGAAAAAAACGGTTTGTGTTAAACTGTTCATATGTTTGTGAATAAACAATGCTTTTGTGAGGTGGTTTACATGAAGGAACGGATAGATCACTCTGCACGTGTATTTAAGAGAGAAAGAGGCATACTCGGATTATGCCTCTTTCTTGTGTTTTTTTTGCTGCTGAATCCGGGAAGCCGGGTGAATGCAGAAGGAATCTCGGGTGGCGATAACGAGGAGATCTCCGTGGATCCCACGGGAGAAGCAGAAGGCTACTCTGCGGTACTCTACGATAATACAAACGGTCTTCCCACCTCGGAATCCAATGCCATAGCGGAAACCTCGGAAGGGTTTATCTGGATCGGAAGCTATAGCGGACTGATCCGGTATGACGGCAATACATTTGAAAGAATCGATTCCACAACCGGGATCACCAGCGTGGTAAGTCTGTACGTGGACAGCAAGGACCGGCTCTGGATCGGTACGAATGACAATGGCGTGGCCATGATGCAGAAGGGCAAGGTCAAGCTGTTCAAGGATGTGGAGGGGCTGAAGTCCTCCTCGATCCGCTCCTTCGTTGAGGATTCAAACGGAAATATCTATGTAGCCACCACCCATGGGATGGGTATGATCGATTCGGATCTGAATCTGCATGCCATCGATGAGTCTCAGGTGAATCAGGAATATATCTGTGAGCTGCGAAAGGGCGCAGATAAGGTGATCTACGGCGAGACAATGGAAGGCGCGGTTTTCACCATGAAGGACGGTGCTCTTACGGGGTTCTATGATGGAAATAAGCTGGGGATCGGTGCCATCGCCTCCGTTCGTCCGGATCCGAAGAATCCGGGGTATGTGTATCTGGGAACCGAACGTTCCGAGATCTACTACGGTGAGCTGGAAAGCGGAATGAAGGATGCCACGGTGATCAATGTGGATCCCCTCACCTATATCAATTCCATCGAATGCTTCGAGGATGATATCTGGATCTGTGCGGACAATGGCGTCGGCATGGTTCACGAAGGGAAGTTCAGTAAACTGAAGAACATTCCCATGAATAATTCCGTGGATAAAATGCTCCTGGATTATGAAGGGAATCTCTGGTTTACATCGTCCCGTCAGGGCGTTATGAAGATCGTTCCGAATCAGTTCACGGATCTTTTTGAACGATACAGTATAGAATCCCGTGTTGTGAATTCCACCTGCATGTATGATAACAGGCTGTTCGTCGGAACGGATACCGGCCTGATCATCATCGGGCCGAACTCTGTAGAAGGAACCTTCCCTATCACAAAAATGGCGACGGAAGGGATCGATCCGGAGAAATCCGGCGACCTGGTCAAGCTTCTGAGAAACTGCCGGATCCGTTCCGTGATCCGGGATAATGAGGACCGGCTCTGGTTCTCCACCTACAGTGATATGGGACTGGTCTGCTTCGATCATGGGACCGTATATGTATTCAGGCAGGAGTCAGGACTTCCGTCGGAGCGGATCCGTACGGTCTATGAGAGGAAGGACGGCGTCATCATGGTAGTCTGCAGCGGAGGTCTGGCACTGATCGACGGGATGCAGGTGAAGGATGTATATAATGAGAAATCCGGGATCAGCAATGATGAGATCCTTACGGCGGTGGAAGCGGAGAACGGAGACATGATCCTGGGCTCCGACGGTGACGGGATCTATATCGTAAATGACAGGAAGGTACAGAACATCGGACTGGAATCCGGTCTCGGCTCCGAGGTTGTCATGCGGATCAAGAAGGATGAGAAGCGGAAGCTCTACTGGATCGTAACCAGTAATTCTCTGGCGTATATGACGGAGGATTACAAGGTGACCCCCATCTACCGGTTCCCCTATTCCAACAACTTCGATATGTATGAGGATGATAACGGGAAAATGTGGGTCCTCAGCAGTAACGGGATCTATGTGGTTTCGGTACAGGAGCTTCTGGACAACCAGGAACTGAATACCGTATTTTACAGTATGGATAACGGCGTTCCTTGTGTGACTACTGCAAACTCCTACAGTGAGCGGACCGAGGACGGAGATCTGTATATTTCCGGAAATGTAGGTGTTGCGAAGGTCAATATTGACAAAACCTTTGAAGATGTAAATGAACTGAAGATGGCTGTCCCCTATGTGGAGGCTGACGGGGATATCATATATGCCGCGGATGACGGCTCTATAACGATTTCCTCGGACGTAAAGCGTCTTACGGTCTACAGCTTCGTATATACCTATTCGCTGATCAATCCTCAGGTGACCTACCGGCTGGAGGGCTTTGATCAGGAGTCCACTACGGTCAGCCGTTCGGAGCTGGAGCCGGTGGACTATACGAATCTGGATGGCGGTGAGTATCATTTCGTGATGAATCTGAAGGATTCCATGGGCCGGGGCAACAAGGAGCTCTCGGTTCTGATCGTGAAGGAGAAATCCATTTTCGAGGAAACCTGGTTTATGGTTGTGGCCGGGATCGTGATCGCGCTGATCCTGGGACTGATCATAGCCATTTATGTACGGATGCGGATGAAGGCCCTGCTGAAGAAGGAAAGGGAGAACAAGATCTTCATCCGTGAGATGATCGAAGCATTTGCGAAGACCATCGATATGAAGGATAAATACACCAACGGCCATTCGACCCGGGTGGCGGAGTATACCGCCATGCTGTCGAGGGAGCTGGGATATGATGATGAAACCGTTGAAAAGTATACCAATATTGCGCTTCTGCATGATATCGGAAAGATCGGTGTTCCGCCGGAGGTTCTTAACAAGCCGGGTAAGCTGACGGATGAAGAGTTCAAGATCATCAAGTCCCATTCCTCTCTGGGGTATCGGGTGCTGAAGGATATCAGTATCATGCCGGAGCTGGCAGTAGGAGCCGGAGCTCACCATGAGCGTCCTGACGGGAAGGGGTATCCCAAGGGCCTGAAGGGGGACGAGATCCCCCGGGTGGCGCAGATCATCGCGGTGGCAGATACATTTGACGCCATGTATTCGGATCGTCCTTACCGGAAGCGTATGAATTTTGATAAGGCGGTCTCCATTATCAAGGAGGTATCCGGAACCCAGCTGGAATCGGATGTGGTGGATGCATTCCTTCGCCTGGTGGAGCAGGGTGAATTCCGTGCGCCGGATGATGTGGGCGGCGGAACCACGGAGGATATCGACAATATCCATAAGAGACAGGATAAGGAAGCGAAAGAGAAGCAGGAAAGCAAAGAACACGGGGCTCAGAAGCAGGAAGGTCAGAAACAGGAGAATGATACTCAAAAATGATCCTTCGGAAAGAATATGCTCGAAGTGAGAAGTAAAATCTGTTACACTTATGCATCGTCAGGAGTCGTATCGAAGTGGTCATAACGGGGCTGACTCGAAATCA
>CADBOW010000111.1 GCA_902796375.1 uncultured Lachnospiraceae bacterium
GAGATCAGGTTTGCAAAGAACAGAACGATAATACCGATCAGAAATCCTGCAACTGTTCCAAGTGCCGCCATGGTCCAGAGCTTTCTCTTCGCCGGGATCTCCGTGGTGGCCGTCTTCTTCTTGGTGGCTGATGCACCCTTCAGAAGAATCTCCTGAACCGTTTCTTCCTTTGTTCCGTTTACGAGCATGTAGAAATATGCCTTCTGCATGCTGCTGAACTCGCTGACTGCCTTGTTGATCTGCTGCTGATCCGAAGAGATCCCGTTTCTCTGAGCCTCCAGAGCGGCATCCAGATCACTGTTATAATAGGTTGCCTTATAATCGGACAGAAGCTGAACGGAGAAGCCCTGATAAACCTTCGCCAGTTCCGCGCCCTTTGCGATGATCTTGCTGCTCACCTCATTCATCCGGCCTTCTGTCTCCGGCGAATCGATCACCGTTACCACCAGCAGGTTGTCATAGGCTTCCTTATTACCGTCCGAGATACTGAGCAGTTCACCCAGCTGACGGAACTTCAGATCATCTCCGCCGGCCAAATCCTCAGCCAGTCCGTTGTAGGTCACATAGTCCTTGATCCCGTGAACATAGGAATTCAGGTCAGATTCCTTCCATTCCCCTTCGGGGCATACCACCCGGAACTCCAGGTAAGTGCTGGAGAATGCATAGGGATCCAGCTTCAGGTAGGCGGAATTATAGAAATACTCTCTCCGATTCTGCTTGGAAAGGTAGATATCATATGCATCCGTCACTTCCTTGCTCTCAGCCTTTGTAAGTTCCTTCTCACACTGCTTCTTCGTAAATGTGACATCCTGCACCTTATCCTTGGATAATTCGATCTGCTCCTGCTCTACCCTCTCCTTATACTCTTCTTCCTCTTTCTTCATCTGATCCACATTTTCATTGTATCGGATCCCTCCCCGATAACCGGCGAAGCAGCCAATGGCCATAAAAATGATCAGAAGATACCAGAATCTGAAGCAGTCGATCAGAATCTTCTTTAAACTGATGCCTCTTTTTTCCATATTTCCTCCTTTTAGAGCACCGCAAGTACTGTTTTGATCAATATCTTAATCTCATTCAGAAGACTGAATTTCTCAAGCTCCTGTAGATTATACTTCATTTTTTCAGGTAAAATGTATGTGAGATAGATATCATCCACTTCCATTCCCTGTTCCCGGTAGGATTGCATGACCGCATCCTCATCCCGATAGGCCACACTGGCACTGGAGGTGACCCCTGCAGGAAGCAGCAGCGTCGCCATCCATTCCGGCCGATAGGATTCCACATACTTCAGCACCTCCGGCCGGGTTCCAACAAAGGACATGTCTCCTGCCAGAATGTTGAACAGCTGCGGAAGCTCGTCCAGACGCTTCGCCCGGATCTTCCGTCCCACCTTTGTTATCCTGGGATCCTCCCCCACGGTGACCAGCGTCCCTTTCTGTTCCGCATTTTCCACCATGGTCCGGAATTTATAGATCCTGAACTTTCTTCCAAACTGCGTGATCCGTTCCTGCCGGAAGAACACAGGCCCCCGGGAATCCGTCCGGATCCAGATCGCGATCCCGATCATCACCGGTCCCAGCAGAATCAGAAGGATTGCGGACATAACCACATCAAATCCCCTCTTCAGGAGAAGACTTCCTCTCTTACGATATAGTTTTCGGTAGATCCGTTTCACCTCCGGGATCTGCATCTCAGGAGGAAGTTCCCGCCATCTGCATATCATAATCAATACCACTCCACTATATTTCCGAATTCATCCACCCGACCGGCAGGACGGGCCGGAATCCCCAATACCAGCGTATAGTCCGGAACATCCTGTGTCACCACGGCTCCGGCGCCAACCAGCGAATACTCTCCCAGGGTAACTCCGCATACGATCGTAGCATTTGCCCCTATAGATGCGCCCTTTCGCACCAATGTCTTCTTATAATTCTCCTTCCCCTTCGGATACTCCGCTCTGGGCGTCAGATCATTGGTGAATACACAGGAGGGGCCGCAGAATACGCCATCCTCAAGTATGACCCCGTCATAAACCGACACATTATTCTGGAGCTTGCAGCGATCTCCGATCACCGCACCGCCTGCCACATTTACATTCTGTCCCAGGGAACAGTTCTCGCCGATCCTGGCCCCGGACTGAATGTGGCAAAAATGCCATATCTTTGTTCCGCTGCCGACGGAAGCCCCCTCATCCACAAAGCTGCTTTCATGTACATAATAATCCATATCGCACAACCTCAGATTCCGTATTATCGTTTTAAGATCCTATGCCGGAAGAAAGACCCCAGCTGCTTCATGATATCTCTGAACAGGAACAGGGCTCCGGCTGCCGCAGCCACCCAGACCGTGATCCGGATCCAAAGCTCGGTTCCCTCCAGAAAGAAGCAAATGCCATACAGCACCACGGCCAGTCCTCCCACCCGAAGCACCCCGTATCTGCAGGGGTACAGCTTCTCCGAGAAATAGTATACCATAACGAATACCAGCAGGTATCCGAGTAATGTCGTAAGTGCAGCCGCCTTCATCCCGTATTCCGGGATCAGCAGCAGATTCAGTCCCAGATTGAGAGCCACACCCAGGGACACGGACAGCAGATAATATCCGCTCTTCTTTGCGAAGTTGATACCATAGCCCACCACATTTGACATGGCATAAACGGCCTGGGCAAAGAGCAGATCCCGCAGGGGCTCCGCCGCCGCATAATATTCCGGATCCGATGACATCAGCATGATCACTTCCTTCCCGAAAAGGGAGATGGTGAAACACATGCCGAGCAGCAGCAGGGACTCCGTCTGAAATACATAATAATACTTCTGTTTGGCTCCCTCCTCATCCTTCGTCTGAAAGGCGAAGGTGGTATAGGCCATGGCCACGGCGGAGATCAGCACATTTAAAACCGTAACAAACCGCATTGCGATCCCATATACGCCTACCAGGCTCTCTCCATGAAAATGAAGCAGCACATATCGATCCGATATGGCAAGCACCCAGTTGAGCACGGACATGGGGACCAGCGGCAGACTGAACCGAAGCATATCCTTCAGCAGCTTCCGGTCCATATCTTCACGCTTCGGAACCTTTCGCACAAAAAGGAACAGGATCAGAAGCTGGACTCCGTTGGCCAGCAGCGAGGACAGGATCAGTGCCTGCTCCCGAAGCTCCAGCACGGAGACGAAGAGAATATTCAGCAGGATCATCGTCAGGGATGCCGCTATATTTGCGATCCCGAAGGCCAGCATCCGGTTCTTCATTCTGAGTTCCAGAGAGAAGGGCAGATACCACAGATTGATCGCCAGGGAACAGAAAGCCATGACTACAATCCCCTGATACTGGGTGCTATGGAACAGCAGTCCGGAGATGGGTTTCGCAAACAGGGACAGAGCCGCTGCCAGAAGACCCAGGATGAGGAACATGGTACTCAGGGTACTGAACACCTTCTTTCCCCGCTCCGGTTCTCCCTTCTCGAAGTAAAATGCGCTGAAGGCCGATTCCAGTCCCAGGGTGAACAGGGGCAGGATCAGCCCGGTCAGATTTGTGACCGAATCCGAGATACCAAGGCTCTCCGCAGGCAGATACTTCGTATACAGCGGAAGCAGGAAGAAATTCATGGCCTTCAGGCAAATATTGCTGATGACCAGGATGCTGCTTCCCTTCAGGAATTCCACCAGGTTATTTTTCTTTGCTGTCTGCTCCATACTTAATCTCTTTGATCCTTTTCACCCGTCGGAAGGCCTCCCGCCCCGTAACAGGTGCATATCTTCCTTCATAGATTCCCTTCAGCAGCCATGCCACTGCACGATAATCATGATACCGTTCCACATACTGCCGTCCGGCCTGTCCCAGTCTTCTCCGTTCGGATCCGTCCAGGATCAGTTCCTCCAGTCTCTGTTCCACGGAATCCCGATCCGCAGATACCACCGGAAGCTCCATCGGATAGCTGTTCCACATCCGGTCATCGATATAGCAGACCACCGGTTTACCCATTGCCATGCATTCTATGGAGAATACACCATAGGTTCCCACAAAGACCTGATCCACAATGATGTCCGCGGTTTTGTAGATCTCGAAGGCTTCCTCCTGCGTCTTCCCTTCCACAAGGACAAATTCCAGATTCGGATAGCGTTCCTTCAGACGGTCAAAGGCCTCCAGGATAAACTGTGTTCCCTTGATCCCGCGTCTGCTGGGCGCATGAACGATCCGGATGGTCCGGGGATTCTCCTCCGGGTATGCCACCGTGAATTTTTCGATATCGACCCGAAGCGGAACGCCGTATACCGGTGCATGCTTCTCGGGAAGATACGGGATCAGCTCATCATCATGGAGAATGATCCCATTCGCTCTTCTGCAGATCTTCCGGTTCCTCTTCTTTGTATGCTCATCGATATCCATATCCGGAAGATATTCCATCTTACTGTTCTCGCAGAATTTCCGGATATCCCGGATGTCCGACCCATGAAATTCATAAAATACCTTCTTATGAAACAGCCGGTACAGAAAAAGCTCATGATTAAATCCGATGCTGTTTCCGAAATGAAAATGAAATACCGTATAGTTTCGCAGTGCCCGGAGCAGGAATCTGCCCAGCTTCATGACCGAGATCGGAAGCTTCTTCCTGTTATTCCGGTCCACTCCCAGACAGATATCATTCGGATATCCGAAGATATTCTCCGTTAATACCACCGATTCCGCATCCACTCCGATCTCCCGGAGCCCCAGAACCGCATAGGAATTCTGCCCTGCGATCTCCGTCATTCCATGAAGGACACTGATTTCCTTTTTCTCTTCTTTCTTCATGCCCGGTGTCGACCCTCCATTTCAATTCCCTTGATCAGCAGTGCCAGGATCCCCCAGTTATAATTATTCAGCATATAACTGCTGGATGCAAAGGACGTGACCAGAAGTACGGCTATGATCAGTACACCCATCCGTCCCAGCCGCTCCGACTCCTCCGATGCTCCGGTCTTCAGGATCAGGGAAAGCCGATACAGAAGATATACCAGAAGCGCCAGGAATCCGAACAGGATCAGAAGTCCGTACTGAGACAGAATCTCCAGCAGATAGCTATGGGGATTGACGAAGCCCGAGGTGGATCCGTGAGCTCCGAAATAAACCGGAAAGCCTCCGGGTCCGAGTCCCAGAAATCCGGTTTTCAGGGATACATCCAGTGCATCCTGATAGATCAGCAGTCGGGCATGCATGGAGCCTTTGCCCACATCATTCTTCGTGAGCTGATCCATCCACTGGCCTACCAGCCCCTTCTGATCTGCTCCAAGGATCAGAATCAGACCGATCCCCAGGACCACCACTGCCAGGATCAGAAGCATCAGAGTTCCTACCCGTCTCCGGTTCCTCCGGATCATAAGCAGGATATACAGCAGGATGCCCAGCAGGATGGACATGTTGCAGATCGTTGCGGTATTCTGCCGGTTGATCAGGAATACACATGCCACAAGGATCCAGCCGAAATCAAACCGGAACCGGCCCATCTGAGCCCGGTATCTGCCGATCACCAAAGGACACATCAGTGTGATCAGCGAGCTGAAATCATTGACATTATACATGACTCCCGCTGCCGAATGAATATCCATCTTCCATGCCACCTTATTGGAAGGATCGTTAAACATGGATGTGGACAGATGTTTTCCGGAAAGGATCTCAAAAAATCCAAGAATGATCAGAGCCGCCAGCAGAAAGAATACCAGTCTCAGGAGCCGTTCATACTCCTCCCTGTCGATTCGGATGCAGGAGAAAATGTAGAACACAAACAAGGCACACAGAAGCGTAAACAGCTCCTGCATTCCCCGGCTCAGATCCGCATAGGGAAATGTAACGATCTGGATCAGACCATAGATGAACCACGCCACCAGAAAGCCCATCCACAAAAGGAAGCCCCTCTGCTGCCGGATTTCCAGCTCTCCCCGAAACAGCACCAGCGTGACTATGACAGCCGCTGCGATGATCATTCGGTAGAAATTCCAGGAGAAGCCAAAGGTATTCACTTGAAATCCAAGGTTGGGGACTATGGATGCGATCAGCAGAAGTGCCAGGATCACAAATCGTACCCGCATCGTGTTTCGCAAAGTTTAATTCTCCAATTCATCAAAGGTTCCTGCCATATCCAGGCTGGAGAAATCTGTCAGCGGAAGCTTCACCGGAGCTCCCTCCTTGCGGCTCTTATATACCGCCAGCACCATTTCCAGTGCATTCCGTCCTGCCACGGCATCCACATAAGGCTCCCGATCCTCACGGATGGCCTCGATCATATCCCGGAAGAGGCTGCTGTGTCCGTTCCCGTACACATTACTGGTAGCCTCCTTCAGGCCCTTATTCTCCGCGTCCTGCTCCGTTTCATCCGCAAAATCCCAGACATCGATATTATTCGTGGAGGTTCCGCCGATCTTGACCGTTCCCGTTTCTCCGAAGATGTATAAGGTCTCCTCCAGATTCTTCGGAAATACATTTACAGTTCCTTCAATGGTAGCGATGGCTCCGTTCTTAAAACGGACCACAGCCATACCCACGTCCTCTGCCTCCAGATACGGATGCTGAGCCTGACGTGTCATGCCGTAGACCTCTTCCACCTCGTCACCGAAGGTCCACCGAAGCAGATCGATCCCGTGGATACACTGATTCATCAGAGTCCCGCCGTCCTCTGCCCAGGTTCCTCTCCAGGGAGCCTGATCATAGTATGCCTTGTTCCGGTTCCATCTCACATGGATCGAACCGTGGGACAGACGGCCGAACCGTCCCGCCTCCAGGGCGCGGCGCATTTTCTGAACCGCCACATTAAACCGGTTCTGATGACAGGCGGAAACCTTCACTCCCTTCTCCCGGGAACGACGGATGATCTCATCCGCATCCGCCATGGACATGGCCATGGGCTTCTCAATGATCACAGGGATCCCTCTGTCGATGACGGACAGAGCGATCTTCGCATGAGAACCGCTCTCCGTGGCGATGCTGACCAGTTCCGGTTCCTCCTGATCCAGCAGTTCCTGATAATCCGTATATCTGTGAATCGTCTCATCCTTCTCAAGACCGTGCTTCGCCAGGACTGCCTCCATATGTTCCGGAACGATATCACAGACTGCAACGATCTCCAGATCATTATTCCGTGCAGCCAGGATGTGATTTGTGGAAATGCGGCCGCAGCCGATCAGTGCATAACGCATTTTATTCTCCTCTTTTCCTATTGCTCAGAAGCCCCCGTCAGCTCCTCTTCCACCTGTCTCGCTCTGGAGGTCCACAGGTTCATAGGTGCCAGGGTTCTGGCCTTCCTTCTTTTCTCCGTCAGAAGCTTCGGATCTGCCAGGATCTCCTCCAGCAGTGCCCGTATGGCATCTGCCTGAAAGGGCAGACTCCATCCGAATCCGGATTCCCGGGCAAAATCTCCGATGGCGGTTCCTTCCGTAGCGATCACGGGAAGATGATGCCCCAGATATTCATATGCCTTTACGGGACGGGCCATACTCCGGTATTCCTCAGCTTCAAACATCAGGGAGCCGATATCCGCCTTTTCATAATACGGACCCAGCTCATCTTCATTTTTATGTACCACTTCCACCCGCTCCGTCATCAGCGGGAGCAGCTTCTCCTTCTCGGTCTCCCATTCATTTTCCCGGCAGCAGATCGTAAGATGTACCTGCTGCAGCGGACGGATGGCCGAAAGAAGCGCATCCAGACGATAGAAAGCTCCGATGCCTCCCACATAGAAGATTTCCAGAGGATTTTTGCTGAAGCTTCTTCTTCCTCTCTGCACCCGGTCGGGCGTCGTTACCGGATCTGCCCCGGGGGGAAGCGCCGATGCGATCTTCTCCGCCTCCGGACATTCCAGATAAGGACACATCCTGAGATCCGGAAGGAACAGACGTGTCAGCACCTTGGGAAATCCTTTTAATTCCTTCTTATAGCAGGCGATGGCCGCCAGATATCTCCAGCCGGACACCGACTCCCGGTATACGGGGAATTTCCAGTAAACATCGCAATAGAATATCCCCATGGGGATTCCCTGCTTCTTCAGATAACGGAAGAAGGCAAAATCCAGAAAGGGATGCGTCGGAAGATGCCGGGGATCCGAAAGGCAGATGGGCTCGGTGCTGGTTTCACCATACATAAAGTCGAACTTCACTCCGCTTTCGATCAGTTCCTTCAGCAGCCGGATCCGTACCTTTCTTTTCTCACTGTAGCCCTGGATCAGAAATACGCGGTATCCCAGATCCCGAAATGCCATCAGCATCTTTCGGGGGCGAAGCTGTCTTGCACGGTTCCCGGTCTTTTCCAGCGGATAGGGAAGATAGAAAATACAGCTTTTTTTCTCCATGGTATCTCCTTTTACAGAACCTCGATATTATCTCTCGGGGTAATGTCCTTCATAACATTCTTCGTATCAAAGATCGCCTTCGCATGCTTCTGTACCATGGCATAATCCACATTATGATGGGCCGCGGTAACCATGACCAGATCATACCCGGACACTGCCTCAGGCGTCAGCTCCGGAATGGATGTGGCACTGACCCCGTACATATTCCTGAATTCCGGAACCCAGGGGTCATAGTAGGAAACCTCCGCTCCCACCTTCAGAAGTTCTTTATATACGCGGATCGCCGGACTCTCCCGGTAATCATCGATATCATTCTTATAGGATACTCCAAGCAGCAGAACCTTTGCTCCGTTGATGGCCTTCCTGTGACGGTTCAGGATATGCATGGCACGATCCACACAGTATTCCGGCTGTCCATCGTTGATCACCATACTGTTCTCGATCAGCGTGGTATGGAATCCGTATTCCCTGGCCTTCCAGGTCAGATAGTAGGGATCCAGCGGGATACAGTGTCCGCCCAGCCCCGGGCCCGGATAAAAGGCCTGGAAGCCATAGGGCTTGGTCTTTGCTGCATCGATCACTTCCCATACGGATATGCCCATTTCATGACAGAGACGACCGATCTCATTGATCAGACCGATGTTGATATTTCGATAGGTATTCTCCAGGATCTTCTCCATTTCCGCCACCGCCGGGGAAGAAACCGTGAACACATCTCCCTCCAGCACGGAACGATACATGGCGGAGATCACCTCACCACCGTCTTTGGAGATCGCTCCCACCACCTTGGGAGTATTCTTCGTCTTGTAGATCAGACTACCCGGATCCACACGCTCCGGAGAGAAGCCAAGGTAGAAATCCTCACCGCATTTCAAACCGCTTCCCTCTTCCAGCAGCGGACGGATCAGTTCCTCCGTAGTTCCCGGATAGGTTGTGGATTCCAGGACCACCATGGTTCCCTTCCTCAGATATTTCGATATGGCTATGGTGGAATCCCTGACATAGCTGATATCCGGCTCCTGATGGCTGTCCAGCGGTGTGGGTACGCAGATGGCGATAAAATCCACATCCCCGATAAATGAAAAATCCGAAGTCGCGCGAAGCTTACCTTCCTTCACCAGCTTCTCCAGATCCGAATCCACCACATCACCGATATAATTATGTCCCGCATTTACCATATCCACCTTTGCCTTCTGCACATCAAAGCCAATGGTGGTATAGCCGGCCTTCGCCTTCTCCACGGCAAGGGGCAGTCCCACATATCCAAGTCCGACTACGCCCGCAACCAGAGTGCGATCCTCAATCTTCTTCAAAAGTTCTTCCTTCATGGTAAAGTATCTCCTTGTTCTGTCTGCCGTCCGATGACCGGAGCGGCGCATTTTCATTAAAACAAAGCTGCAAAATCCTCAGCCAGTTTCCGATAGGTATAAAGCTCCTTCGCTGCCCGGTGTGCCTGCTCTCCCATGGCACGCAGCTTCTCCTCCGGCGTGTTCTCCCACGCCGCGATGGCCGCATCGATCTCCTCTGCGGAATCCGAGGGAACCATGACGCCGGCTCCGTTTCTCAGTATGATATCGTCCGGTGTGGAAATGGC
>CADBOW010000112.1 GCA_902796375.1 uncultured Lachnospiraceae bacterium
CGCTTGGGATTCTGATCTGCTTCGGTGTGGCACTGTTCAGCAGAGAGGGAAGCATGGAACCATTCTTCCTGGAGGACTCATCCGTGATCGGCCAGATCGCGAAGATCGCGGTCATTTCACCCTGGGCATTTATCGGTTTTGAAAGTATCTCACATGCGACGGAGGAATTCAGCTTCGAACGAAAGAAGGTCCACCGTCTGCTTGTCATTTCAGTCGTGGTGACACTGGCGCTCTACGTATTCGTTACGCTTCTTTCCGTTACGGCATATCCCAGCCAGTACGGAAGCTGGTTCGACTATATCAAGGATCTGGACAACCTCAGCGGGATCGAAGCCCTTCCGCCTTTCTATGCCGCGCAGGCATATATGGGTGAAGCGGGAGTTTACGTTCTGATGATCGCACTTCTGGCCCTGGTCATCACCAGTCTGATCGGAAATATATCCGCCCTCAGCCGGCTCTTCTATTCCATGGCGAAGGATCACATCCTTCCGAAGAAGGTGGCGGAACTGAATAAGAAGAATATCCCGTCCACAGCCATCCTCATGGTTGTGCTGATCTCCGTACTGATCCCGTTTTTGGGGCGGACGGCCATTGGATGGATCGTGGATGTGACCACCATCGGTGCAACCCTGATCTATGGTGTGGTTTCTGCTGCGGGACTGAAGCTTGCAAGGGAAGCGAAGGACAGGAAGGGAATCATAACCGGGATTGCCGGTCTGGTCATCATGATCGGTTTCGGCATTTACATCCTGGTTCCCAACTTCATTTCGCAGAGTACCATGTCGAAGGAGACATTCCTTCTCTTCATCATATGGAGTGTTCTTGGTTTCCTGTTCTTCCGAAACATCCTGCGAAGGGACAGAGAACACCGTTTTGGATCTTCAGTCGTGGTCTGGGTGGCACTGCTCAGTCTGGTGCTGTTCATTTCCCTGGTATGGATGCGCCAGAGTATGCTGGCCTCCGATGCCGAGATGAAGACAAATGTGGAGCAGTACTACGAAACTGCCCGGGAGGACCGGGATTCCTCGGACGACGTTACATTTATCAATGAACAACTGGATCTGCAGAGGAAGGATACCTCCAGGACCATGCTTATGGCCATGGGTATGTTCGGCTTTGTCCTGGTCATCATGCTGACCAATCATTCCTACATGAGCAAGCGATCGCAGGAAAGTGAAATGAAGGCCAACACCGATACCATGACCGGTGTGAAGAATAAGCATGCCTTCATGACACGGGAGAAGGAGATCAACGCAAATATCGGGGAAGAGATCATGGGCGAATTCGCCGTGGTGGTCTGCGACGTGAACGGTCTGAAGAAGATCAATGATACCCTGGGACATAAAGCGGGAGATGAGTATATCATAGCCGCCTGCCGGATGGTGTGTGAGATATTCCAGCACAGTCCGGTCTACCGAATCGGCGGGGATGAGTTCGTGGCCATTCTGGGCGGACGGGATTTCCATATGCGGGCGGAGCTGATGCGTATCCTGCATGACCGCTCGGTTCAGCACATCACCGACGGCGGAGCTGTGGTATCCGGCGGTATTTCGGACTTTGTTCCCGGTGAGGATGCGGATTTCCATGAGGTATTCGCCAGAGCCGACGAGCTGATGTATGAGGAGAAGAAGATTCTGAAGAGCCTTGGTGCGGTCACCCGGGACGACGAATCCGATGCCGAGGCTGAGAAGGACCCGCTGGATGACATGATGAATATCATTATGGAAGAACGTGCCATCCTGAATGTACGGCGGAGCGTTCTGATCGTGGAAGATGAGATCATCAACCAGCAGATCCTCGGAAATGTACTGCACGAGGATTATCAGATCCTCTATGCATCGGATGGTGTGGAGGCGTTGGAATGCCTGGAAGAGCATAAGGATGATGTGGCACTGATCATGCTGGATCTTCTGATGCCACGCATGGGAGGCGCGGAGCTGATCAGTCGTGTACGTGAGGATGCCGATCTTCAGAATATCCCCATTATCGTGTTGACAGCGGATCAGAAGACAGAGGTGGAGTGCCTGCAGCTGGGCGCATTTGACTTTATTCCGAAGCCCTATCCGGATCCGGAGATCATCCGTGCCCGTGTGAATAAGGCGATCGAGCTCTGCGAGGACAGGAATATCATTCATTCCACGGAGAGAGACGCGCTTACGAACCTCTTCAATATCGGATTTTTCTTCCGCTATGTGAGTCTCTTTGATCAGCATTATCCTGACCGACCGGCAGACGCCATCGTAGTGGATGTGAATCATTTCCATATGGTCAATGAGCGCTATGGTAAGGAATACGGCGACGAGGTGCTTCGGCAGATCGGTGAGAAGGTACGTCTGCAGGCCAGAAAGATGGGTGGCGTTGGCTGCCGGCAGTCGGCGGATACCTTCCTGATCTATGCACCCCACAGGGATAACTACGAAGAGGTCCTCGAAAAACTCTCCGAAGGTCTGGGACAGCTTGAAGCGGAGGAGAAGGACAGACAGATCCGACTCCGTATGGGTATCTACTATGATGTGGATAAGACCATCGACATTGAGCGGCGCTTCGACCGGGCGAAGATGGCGGCGGATGCCATCCGCGGCAATTATTCGGCGGCCATCGGTGAGTTCGATGCGAAGATGCATGACGAAATGATGTTCCATGACCATCTGCTGCATGATTTCAAAGACGCCATTCAGGAGAAGCAGTTTGACGTTTTTCTCCAGCCCAAGTACGATATCCGGCCGGATACGCCGGTTCTGGCCAGTGCGGAGGCGTTGGTACGCTGGAAGCATCCGGAGCTGGGCATGATCAGTCCCGGTGTCTTCATTCCGCTTCTGGAGGAGCATGGACTGATCTTCGATCTGGATTATTATGTATGGGATGCCACTGCCGCATATATCCGTTATTGTAAGGATACCTATGGTTTCTCCGTACCTGTTTCGGTAAATGTATCGAGGATCGATATGCTGCTGCCGAATCTGAAGTCCATTTTCGAGGGTATTCTGGAGAAGTATTCTCTGACTACGGAGGATATCATCCTGGAGATCACGGAATCCGCCTACACCGGGGATGCTGATCAGGTAATCTCCACGGTGACCCTGTTCCGGGAGGACGGCTTCGGTATCGAGATGGACGATTTCGGTACGGGATACTCATCCCTGGGCATGCTGTCCAAGCTTCCCATCGATGCCCTGAAGCTGGATATGTCCTTCGTCCGCAGTGCGTTCAGTGAGAATCGGGATATGCGGATGATCGAGCTGATCATCGACATTTCCGACCGACTGGGCGTACCCGTCATCGCGGAGGGCGTGGAGACGGAAGAACAGTATCGGGCATTGAAGGAAATGGGCTGCGACATCGTACAGGGCTTCTACTTCTCGAAGCCGGTTCCGAGGGAGGAGTTTGACCGGTTTATCCGGGAGCGTTCGAAAGGATCTTCCGAAACCAGTCAGTGAACTGTTTGAAGAAATGGGTTTTGAGAAGCACCGTAGGATTTTATCAGTCATCGGAGTGAGAAGAGAGTGTGAAAATGAAGTTTATTTTGAATAAGGACTTCCGCCTTCGGGGCTGGACGGATTCCATCGCGAATCTGGAATACTTTCCGTCCAGGGATCTTTTAGAGCTGACGCCGAAGGAATGTCTCTGCCTGATGAAATGTGACGGCGA
>CADBOW010000113.1 GCA_902796375.1 uncultured Lachnospiraceae bacterium
AGCACGTACTGCGTGTGCTGGATTCCGCTCGAATCAGTATAGGTGGTTTTTACCTTCCAACCGCTCTCTTCCGTATAGTTAAGGCGAGCGTCACAAGTGTGTCCTGAGTAGGATGTCAGAATATCACTGGCATAGCCTTCCGAATCCATTTTGAAAATAGCGATCAGATGATCATCCGTCATTCTGGAAGCTACATTCGTATCATACAGGCCGTAATATGCGCCTGAAAATCCACTGGAAGATACTCCTTTCCTTCCGTTCTTCCAAATGGAGAAGTAATATTCATACCGGTCATTTATCCAGGTATTCTTCTGATTCAGGGCATTACTTCTTGCTGCTTCCTCAGTTTTATATACGGATACGGGATAGTATCCAGAAGATCTCGGCTCATAGCGTTCATTTGTCCAGTTCTCCTGAACCTCCACCGTGGGGGCTTCAGTAAAGGAACCGACCTTATAGACAGCGATGCCGTCTGAACCGGTCTTCATAGCCTTCTTTGTTTCTGTACCGTTCACCTTAACATCAAAGGTGACGTCCTTCATCACTTCATCATTTTCATTCTTCTTTCCGACACCAATGAAGTACTCCGCTTCACTTGTATACGGTACCTTCAAATAAGTTCCTGCCACAAAGTTCTGCCAGTTGGTATGTCCGGAATAGGCGTTCTGGTCCACTTCGGGAGTTCGATAGGGAACCCATACATAGGTCTGGCCGCCTTCTGTTGTCACCTTGTAATCGGCATATCCTCTTGTATTGTTTGTCGGGATTGGAAGCATGATCAGCTGCCCGTACGCACCACGCGGGGACATATCCTTCGCTTCCGTACAGAATACGGAGAAGGAATACAGGTTACTGTAATCGCTCGTAACAACCCGATAGCCCTTGTTATACCAGTTCTCCGTCCATCCGGTATAGGTATACTGATAATTCGAACTGGACCCGTATATCGCTATTTCAGAAGCTCCGTTTGCCGTTGAATCCGATTCATACAGATCTTTAAAAGCACCGGCCGGCAAACCGGCAACCGTATTGTTGATATTGAAATAGGTTCCGCAGCTTTTGGTGATCGCTGCATAGGTCGTTTCCGATGTACCAGCGCCTGACGGAAAGATACCTGAGGCCGCGTCGAATGTCCGGGAACCAAGATACGCCGTGGCGCTTGCTGCATTTCGATAGCCGGCAAAGCCATAGTACTTGGATGTATTAGTTCCATTGACATAGATCGGAAATGCCAGATAACTGGGAACATTGATCTTATAGGTTGTTCCACCGATCGTCACGCTGATCGCCTTGGACTGTGCCGCACGAGAAACCGTGAAATCATCACTGTCATACATCAGCACATAATCATCCGTAGTCAGGTCCGTCCGGTCATAATTGATCAGAACGTTCGGGTAATCTGTTACCGCTTTATTCTCGTCCAGACTGCGCACATAGATGGCTGCGAACCTGGCTGCCGCTTCGGATGTGGACTCTCCGATCACTTCGTAGTCCACATTTGCTCCGTAATTGGAATCGGACTGCCGGTCACCCTTTTCATTAGCTGCGCCGATGATATATGCATCTTCCACACAACCGGGAATGAAATACTTTGCGTTGGAGCAATTATTTCCTGCAGCACCTACAACAGTCACTCCCTTGCTGATTGCCTCCTCGATGGCAAGCACAACAGCGGAATTGCTTTCCGAACTGTTTGCCGTAAGGGAAAGGCTGATCACATCCGCCTTTCGCTCCAGCGCATACTGAATCGCCGCATAGATATCGGAAGCCTGGCCCTTACCGGAAGCATCCATCGCCTTAATGGAAATGACCTTTGCGCCCGGATACTCCTCACGAATGTATTCGTACATCTTTGTTCCGTGACCGTTGTCATCAGAGCCATCATCTCCCAGAACAGAGACAGAATCGATAAGCCCGAAAGCATTGACGCCTGTATCAATCAGAGCGATGGTTCCTGCCGGTAGGACTCCTGCTGTGGAAAGATCGTTCAGATAGGACACTGCGTAGTCTCCCTGGTTCAGATTTGAGAGATATGCACCTGACTGCTCATCCGCGCTGTTTTCATCATCTGAACGATCTGATTGATTCTGATCATTCTCGTTGAAAGAATCTTCGCTTTTCTGATCATTCTCGCCTTCCTTTTCATCGGAGATGTCTTTGCTCTCCTGCATAATCTCATCTTCTTCTTTGTTGGAAGGATCAATGCTCTCCGACGCATCCACTTCTTCATTTTTGTCGGAAGAGTCCGCACTCTCCGAAGCATTTCTTTCTTCATTGCTGTTGGAAGAATCTGTGCTCTCCTGCACATCATCGGAATCAGCCACGCGGAATGTAATGTTGGCTGATACAAATTCTGCCAAACCATGGTAGTAGGTATAGGCGTTACGGGTTTCCTCTGTTGTTTCATACCGAGTAAGATAAACACCGTTGTATTCGGAAAGTACACAGGTATCCCAGGTAAAGATATCCGGATCTTCCGTTCCGATCAACAACTCGCAGGATGAAAAATCTATTCCTGCCGTATATACTCCTTCAACCGGTTCGCTGAAGGACGGTTGTCTCTCTACCGGTTCCTCCTGATCAGCTGTTTCTGAGTCCTCTGTATCCTCGGAGGCTTCCGAATCCTCTGTTTCTTCGGATCCGTCCTCTTCTTTTCCTTCTGATCCACCATTTTCGTCTGAATCCTCACCTTCTTCATTTTCATCCGAATCATCTTCCGTATCATTCACATCATCAGATTCTGATCCATCTTCTTCAAGAGTTTCTGAGTCTGAAGCCTCCTCGCTCCCCGATACATCTTCATGCTCATCCTCCTGATCCAATGTGTTATTCTCATCCTGTGATTCTCCTTCTTCTTCCAATGAATCCATATCCGACGATTCCATCATGGATTCTTCCGTGGCTTGCCCTTCTTCGACCACTACATCATCAGGCAGGATATCCTGCAAATCATTCAGCGGTACCGAAGTAAGGAACAACGCACTCGCAAGTATTGTAGCAATCAATCGTTTAAACATAAGCACGCTCCATTTCTATATTCAAATTGTGATTTCTGATTGATATTCCTGTTCATTTCGGAGCAGTTCATCTTCATCCAAAAGACCATGTTGCCGAAAGGAATAAAATGTTTCGTCACCGACAATGATGTGATCCGCCAAATGGATGTCCATCATGGTATAAACCTTCTGTAAGCGACCTGTGATCTCCTTATCCCACTTTGATGGGGTTGGATCCCCGGATGTGTGGTTATGCAGGAGAATGACAGAGGCCGCATTGGAAAGTATGGTTGTTTTCAGCAGTTCCCGAGGACTTACTAGGGCATGCTCCATAGTTCCCACAGAACAAATGCTGACATTCAGCGGATGATGATCCATGGAACAGTTCACGATCGCAACCAGTTCCCGGTCATACTGTCGCATTTCCTCACCCAGGATCCGTACTGCTGCCTGCGGACTGGTGATCGGTCTATCGCTGTAGTAGGTTCTCTCCTTCACCAGCCGTATTCCTATCTGATCAAGTTGAAAAGGTCCTGTTTCCTGATTTCTTCGTTCTTCAGCCTGTTTTACATGTCTTTCGACCTGATCCGGGGTTACCTCAAAATCATCCGAATATATTCCTTCCAGTGTTTCTGCGATCACATCCTGCGCCGGTGAACAGGAAAGGCGCAGCGCCTCCATCTCTTCCGGTGCATAGGACGGGTCCGCAAATAACAGGACATCCCCGAGATTCAGTCCTGTTTCAAAACCAAGCCGGATCTGCTTCATCTGATCTGCCGTAAAGACGGGGACCCCCGCCGGATACCTTTCTGTTCTTTCTTCATCATTCAGTTCTGCCATCACGATTAGTTCCCCTATGGGAAGGCCATGATCGACCGCCGCACAGAGTTCCCTAGTCTGATCTTCGTCATAATATGATTCTCTACGATCCGCCATCCGGCACCTCCTTTTCAGGCTTAACCACGGGGATCCTGATATACTTTCCTTCCTTTCTCCCCTGTAAAATCAGGGCCTTCCGGACCTCCCGTCTGAATTTCTCCATGCCGTTTTGAATCTCCGCAACAACCTCATAAGTAACAGCCATCAGGTAAAATCCTTTTCCCATTACCCAATGGTCTGCTATCACATACAGCGGATCATATTCATACGGTATATCCTGCAACATTCCCTTCCAGAAATACTCCTCCCTGGAAGTTTTCGCTGCCAGAAGAACGGAAGGTACATTTTCATGTGTTTCCTTAATTTCCTTAACCGTCATTCAACCCTTCCTCCGAATCCAAAAAGAAAACCCCGCAGGTTAACTCATGTCCCGGTCCTTTCATCCGGCATGTTGATCCCTGCGGGGGTATTCACCTCATGTCTTCTTTTATCCAAGCTCCATTCTTTTCTCAGCAGTCTTTTCGTACCCCACCGTTCTGACTTCTCCTCCATTGGATTCATACACATGATCAGAGAGGAAATCCTCCGGTTCCAGTACATTGCTGTTGACATCATGCACCATCTCATGCAGATAATCCGTACTGTCTAAAATATCCTTTGGAAGAAGGAGTACTTCATGGACGGAAGACGGGATAATGTAATAATCGCCTTCCATCTGCTTCAGGACACCCGGAGCACCGAAAAGCGAGGCTCCTGCCGCCCCTGCGCCGGCTTCCTTATCAACGGTTACAAAGAATGGGCTGTCAAACATCTCTGCCTCTGCACCTATTAAACCTGCAAGCACTTCACTCAGGGGAACAATCTCCACACGCCTTTCTGTATTCCTCTGCGCCGCCGAATGAAGCTCATCCAGTGTAATATCCAGTCCTGCGATCTGATCCTTGTTTAATGTCGTAACTCCCGACCGGCCACAGACCTGGACATCGACACATGGGTAAAGCGCGATATCCTCCGCTCCCTGTGCAGGAAATGTCGGTACATTTTCAAAGCGCCGTTGATTCATAGAGGCATTCGCCATCCGAAAGTACACATGATCCAGAACAAACTCCCTGTCGAAGGCAGGCACAGCACTATCCTGAATCGGCTCATCCTGAACCCTTTTCACAACAGTGCTGGCGATTTCCTCGACTGATCTGCCACCCTCATACTCCGCGTACAGATTTTCCGCATAAATAACGACCCCGATATTGGTTCCTTCCTTCGTGATACTAAGAGCTGTGTAAGGCCTGTCGTTTGCCTTGATCACTTCCTTTGTCTGTAGCATATAGTCGGAAGGAAGCTGATCCTGCAGTTCTGCGGAAATGGCGTCCGTAAACTCTTCCCTACTCATCATGACTGCTTCCCTCCTTTTCTTTCCTGAACCGATCCAGATACTCCTTCAGCAACATATCCTCCGTTTTTTCCTCTGGGATGATCTCCACCAGCATCCCGTTTACCAGATAATCCATTTTCGTCTCCCTTCTAGAAATAATCCTGTTCATCGTATTCATACATATCTTCCGATACACTCCCTGCCCGTTCAGGCAGTTCATGACTGTTTTCCGGGATGTCCGGTTCCCCTGTTCTTGCAGATTCCGGAATATCCGGAGAGTCCTGTTCATACACCTGCAGATTCGGGTTATTCAGTTTCTCACCATGTCTTGACGTATAGGTATTGGACTTAATTACTCCCCGTACAGTGACCGACGAGCCCTGGTGCAAATACTCCTTTGCATACTTTGCATTCTGCCCAAATACATCAATATCAAAAAGATACTCCTGAACGGTGCCGTCTCTGTTCTTCTGTGTATTCACGATGGTATAGCAGGCCTGATTGTACTGCCCGTCACCATTCCTCCTGTCCCGACGTTGGAAATATGGCTCCTTTGTCAGTTTTCCCGAAATACAGAAAAAGTTAATTCCCAAGTGATATTACCTCCATTCATAATTGTCCTCGTAATCGTCTTCCATTCTTCCTTCATTTTCCTGCTGAATGTCCGGATTCTGATATCCAGCACCTGAATATGCATTCTGATAAAGTGGTCTCTGATACTGTAGTGGCTGAAGTACCTGTTCCTGTACGTTTCCGCCTGGAGCTCCGATATATCCACTATTTTCCGGCATGGGATAATTGTTCTGTCCGGAATCCTGCGGATAACCGGCCATCTCCTCCGGTGACTCCTGTGGAACCGGATCCGTCTGAACCTCTTCTCTCGATTCCTCTTCAGATGGATGATCCTGATCCGACCGGATTTCCGGTTCCACGGGATTGGCTGGCTCCTGCGTTTTTACAGGCTCCTGCTGTGTATGCATCTCCTCCTTTCCCTTATTTTCCTGCTCTTTCAGAAGCCGCAATGCACGAATAATCCGCTCCTCCCTCTCCTTGATCGAGTCATAGGGTGACAGCATTCTGATCAGAATCTGTGATGTAAAGGTCAGTTTATCCTTTCTGTCTCCAAGGCGATCTTCCAAAAGGATCTGCCTCAGTTTCTCCGGCGTCAGCATCTGCTCCTTATGCAGGTTATGCATCCTTTTCGCCTGATCATGTGACGGAGCAATATTCTGATTCAGATAGATTCTGAAAACCTCCTGCTGCAGTTCCCGGCTCAGAAAGGATAATTCAACGCCTTGCCTTATCCCGAACTTACCGGCATCCACTAGATTCAGGATATCCTCAATTAGGTCCGTCAAGCGAATATACCTCTGAATCTGAGTACAGCCTTCCCCGATTCTGGCAGCGAGAATACTACGGGATCGTTCCCCTGCATATTCCTCCGGTTCGTCCTGATTCCGTGGCAACCTTTGAATGGCCTCAAGCATGGTCTTATAGGTGAAGCCCTTTTCTGACGGGAGGATTTTCTCCCTTTGCATCAGATTTGCTTCGCCCATCAGGATCGTTGCTTCGTCCCGGTTCACATTGCGAACCAGAACAGGCATGGTTTCCATTTCCAATTTCAAGGCGACCCTCTGTCTCCGGTGTCCGGAAATCAGCTCCAGCTCACCTTCCTCGTTGTAAAAGGCCAGCGCCGGCTCCAGAATTCCGTGAGTCTTGATGGATTCCATCAGTTTCTGCATTCCCTCATCATCACGCACCTGAAAGGTATGATTCTGAAAGGGTTTTATCACATCCGGCGGAACACGAAGAATCTGGTCAATCCCTTCCGCCTTTTCAAAAGTCTGTGCGGCGAACCCCTGAAAGGCCGCCTTTTGTTCCTCCATAATTCATCACCTTCTTTCGTATAAAAGCAAAAGGGCCTGTTTCTGTACATACGCGTACGGTAGCAGGCCCTCAGTCATCACTTAACTTCTGGACAAATTGTCCAGAAGTTTTCCTCCTGAAGTTTATTCATTTAAAGCACGGATCTTCTCCAGATCCCTTACTACATCTACATCCACCTTAGTTTTCAGGCATTGAAATACAACTGTGAGTGCCTCTGAAAGTGTTTCAGGAAGAGCATCGTTTCGGGAGATGCAGAAGCAATCGGTGTACTCCGGATCACCCGGTTCCAAAACTCGTAACATCCGGATTCTTTTTCTGAGACAGAGATCGTTTTTGATCTCCTCCTGCTTTCTTCTGCGCTTTGCCTTGTTCAGCTTTCCGGAGAATTCTATAGCAATCCTCTGTTCCGGGAGATAGAACTGAAGGGGAAGCCCCACCTCTCTGTCATCCTCCCGGATCAGCGGTATTCTGCATTTTTCGGCGTAAAACCTAAATGCTTTAATCGGCAGATGATAACGTTCATCTCTTTTCTCCTTTCTCTTCCGCAACATCTCCCGGTAATTATCTTTGCTTCTATGCGCCCTGCATCCGGGACATTCCGTCCCCTTCAGCTTCGTGTTGATCTGCGCCTGCC
>CADBOW010000114.1 GCA_902796375.1 uncultured Lachnospiraceae bacterium
GTCTGCTTCGATCCGTTCGCGTACATTTTGAACCGTTTCATTATGCGATAAAATCTCTCAAAAGTAAACTGATTTTTTAAAAAAAGTATTCATTCCGTTTCGTATCGCGGAAACCAAGCTGAGCCACGAGAAAAACCCGTGGCTCAACTGCATTTATGCCATATTTGATTCATCCATATGAAGTCCGAAGAATGCAGACCGGTCGATGGAATCATAGGATTTCTTCAGCTCATCGATACACTGAAGCTGTTCCTTCGGAACGTTTACATACATATCCTCCATGGAGATCTCGGTCTCACCGGCATTCAGCGTAATGGTATCATCCAGCTCATTGTACGGCTCCGAAACCAGAAGCTGTCGAACTGCCTCCGAGAAATAGGGCATGTTCTGCGGCAGCGAAATGATCCGCTGCATTTCCAGGAATGTAAGTCCGTCCTTCTTCAGCTGACACAACTGCTTCTTCTGAATCTTCTCCGTTGCGCCCTGCACGAAGGCCCGGGCTGCCCGATTCATGATATCCTCCCGCTGGGCATTCGAGGCTGATACAAACATCATATTGGATTCCTGCAGCGTGATGGGCTTGTCCGAAAATGCTGCAGCGATCAGCTTCTCCGGTGCATACGCGCCGATCCCCACCAGAAGATTCCGGTAGATCTTCTCCATCTCCTGACGGATCGGAACCACACGTCCGTTATCAATATCCGCCTCATGCCCAACCATCAGCTGGATCAGGCCCTTACGAAGATCCTCGATCTTATCCTCTGTAACATAATCCGACGGCAGATACTCGCCGCGGTTCGCATTCTTCATCATGTAGCTGATGACGTTCTGACCGGAAACCGCCAGATCCTCCACGGAATTCCAGAGATCCTGATCAAACCGGGAATAGATGTCGGAAATCTGCTCTGCCCTCTGACGCAGCATACGGATCACATCACCGAATACCTCCTGGTCGTTCAGGCCCTCACGGATGGCCTTATGTTCCGTCTCCAGAACCTGCTTTACACTGGCGTCATAATATCCGCGTTCCGTCTCACGCTTTGCGGAAGGAAAAGCGAAGAACCGCTTCTGCACGATCTGCAGAATAGAGTCGATGATACGCTGATACTCGCCGCTCTCCATGGGAGTACGGCACATTTCTTCCAGAGTCTTTGCCTCAGCCACCATGCCGGTATCCGCCTCCAGATTCTCGAAGCCCTTCGAGCCGATCATCTGAACCGTAAGGAAGGGACCATATTCCCGGAGATACTCCTGAATATGGTTTTCCAGCGAAGACATCATGCTGTTTTTAATATACTTGATGATCACAGGTACTTCCCGCTTGAAGTTCTCCAGCTGGTGCGGTACCGAGGTGCGGAACTCATCCTCACCCTTCTTGATCTGCTTATAATTCGGCCGCTGAATGGAAGCCACACGCAGAAGACCGTTTGCCTGTAAATGGATCTCTTCTCCGGGGCCGCCCTCCAGAAAGTCACGGATCTCGCCGAAGCTTTCCCTGAGGTCCGCCTTCATCTTCTCGGTATTTGAGACCGGCTCATGGATCCGCTTATATGCTTCCTTGAACACCTGGAACTCACAGATATTTTCGATCTCACGGATCGGGATCCGGTAATCGGACTCATTCAGAACCTTAAACAGCCGGGATCCCGCCTTGTCAAAGAAGGCATCCCGGAGCAGCATCTGTGTTCCTTCTTCCCTGCGGCTTCCCACGTACTTTACGCAGGTCAGCTTATATAGGAAATATGCGATATCGGTATAGATCACGCCCTCCGGAAGATATCCCTGATCATCTTCCTTTCCGGATACGAGCATGCAGGAATCGAAAATATTTTCCTTAATGGACAGGCGATGGTTTCCGCTTTCAAAGACATAAGCCTCGTCACGCTCCTTCAGCGTCATCAGGCTCTCCATCTCCTGGAGTGTGGCATATGCATTTGCCTCCAATACTCCCCGCTTCTCCCAGTCGATGGAAGCATTTGCAAAAAGCACATCCGGCGTCAGGAGACATCCGCCCACGCGGAAATTATGCCATTTCTTGGATCTGGCATAAGCCCGGATATTATAGGTAATGTCCGCCAGAATACCGCTTCCGGTTCCGCCGGAAAGTCCGCTGACGATCATAACGTCCAGCTTGCCGGATTCCGAACGGTTATAAACCTCATCCAGCTTCTCAAAAAGAAGGATCCTCATATCCTCATATGCATTTGAAAACATAAGACGGCCGATCTGCCGGTTTCCCTTGGCTCCGTCCCGTCCTATGGACATAACCGGAAAATCAGGACGCATCCATTTGGCGATGGTGCTCTGCACCGGCCCCTCAGCCGTTCCGGTCTCCAGGATCTTCTCCAGATTCTGCCGGTAGATACTGATCACCTCCATGGCATTCAGACCCACGCCCTCTCTGGCATCCTTGATCGTGGCTTCCATCTCGGGAATATCGGAATCCACCAGAAGATAATGTACATTATCCTCCTTTGTGACCTTCCCCTGCATCATCCTCTTATATGCAGTAACGCACTGACGACCGATCCCTCCGAGACCGATCAACAGAAAATCCCCGTAAAACTGATTCTCCTCTTCTGCTTTGTTTAGAATCCGTATCTGTCTTAGCTTACTGAATTCTTCCTTTTGCGTATCAATCAGAATCATGATTCTTCTCCTTAACTACGAAGTTTCGCACCATCTTCGTAAACTGCCCGACTGACAGTTCCCATACATAAAAGGAATTATAACATATTATGTGCATTTTTACCATCAGAAAGTAATATTTTTGTAAATAATACATGAAAACGAAACAATCCCGTTTTACCCCGACATTTTCCGGATTTCCTCCAGTATCCGTTCATAATGGTCCGGATCATGAGGAAATGTACAGTTCACGCAGCTTTTTCTCCCGCTCCCGTCCTCACTGAACACCGGATTTCCGGGACATTCCGGATTCCGGTACAGCGGACAGTAGCAGAAGAGACAGTTCAGCTCCTCCAGCCCCGTATGACAGGGATAATACCTGCATTCCGTATTCGCAAAGAATCTATGACTGTTTTCCGGCATGATACTCTCCCATCCTTTCGATCAATGCGTCCAAAAGCTCCGGTTTCGATGCATAGTAAAAATGCGGAAAGCCCCACAGGTGATCCCCGCCGGCATGCATGGCGGTCCTTGCCCGGCTCCCGTCAGGTCTGCAGATCACCATATCACTGCCCGGATCACTGCTTTCATAATAATGAAATTCATGTCCCTTCAGACCTGCATACATGGAATTCTCAGCCGAACGAAGATAGCCGAACCGGACCAGATGTCCTGTATACCGGCACTCCCCCTTCAGGACTCCCACCATGGGGTAGGCCTGTCCGGCCCGGTCATAGATGCTGTCATGGAGATACATGAAGCCTCCGCATTCTGCCAGAGAGGGTATCCCCTCTCCGATCCTCCGGCGGATCGATCTACGCATCTCTTCATTTTCCGCCAGTTCCTTCAGATGAAGCTCCGGATATCCTCCTCCCAAAAGCAGCCCGTCGGCCTCCGGAGGCAGGGATCTGTCGTGAATCGGAGAGAAAAAGAGCAGCTTTACTCCTCTTTCCTGAAAGACCTTCAGATTCTCCTGATAATAAAAGCAGAAGGCTTCATCCCGGGCAACGGCAAGGGTCAGCGATTCCCGCTTATCCTGTATAGCCCCATCCCCGGTAGTCACCGGAAGATCCGCCGCCTGTTCCATGATATTCCTGAGCAGGTCCGTATCCACCGTTTCCCCGATCAGCTCACTCATTGTATCGATCCTTCTGCCCAGCTGCGCGATTTCATCCGGAAGCATCAGCCCCAGATGCCTGCTGTCCCAGTCCGCCGCCTCATTTCGCGGTACATACCCGGCAACGGATACCGGAAAGCCTTCCTCCGAAAGCCTTCGTTCCAGCTCGGTCCGAAACCTGCCGTAAAAATGCTCCGACATCCGGTTCAGCACAATGGCCCGGATCAGCCCCTCCGTATCATCCCGGAGGATCCCAAGGATCTCCGGGATCAGGGTCCGCCCGCTGCCACCGGCATTCACCACCAGAAGCACCGGCGTCTCCGTATCTGCTGCGATCTCATAACAGGAGCCCTCGGTTCCCGTCACCTCCAGGCCGTCATAGATCCCCATGACACCCTCCAGAACCGCGCAGGTTCCTTCGCTCTCCGCAAGACATTTCCGGATTCCTTCCCGGGATTCAAAGAACCTGTCCAGATTACCGGAATCGGCATGCAGCACCTTCCTGTGAAACATGGGATCGATATAGTCCGGTCCGCATTTAAATACGGAGGGCTGCAAGCCTTTCCTCTGCAGAGTCCGAAGTAGCGCACAGGTGAAAACCGTCTTTCCACTCCCGCTTCCGGGGGCTGCCACCAGGATCCGCGGCAGTTTCCTGTATTCTGTTTTACCCGTTTTATTCTTCATTCTTTTCCTTATCCTTATCCCGGGATCCGGTCCCTTCCAGAGTAAATGAGTAGATCGTCACCGGATTCCTCTCCTTCGGTATTTCTGCTCCACCCGGATCCTCGATCTCAGTCACGGCGATCCGTACACAGCGGGCATCGCTTACATCATACTCCCGGAGGATCTCTGCCACCGTGTCCATGGTTCTCTCAGTGATCGCATTGATCACCACCCGGATCCTGCGGTCTCCGGAAGCCAGATGGTCCACGATCTCCCGGAGTCTGCCCGAGCTTCCGCCGATGAATACCGCATCCGGATCCTCCAGATCGCGCATCATCTCCACAGCCTCCCCCTCCAATACCGTCAGGTTCCCTGCAGACAG
This sequence comes from uncultured Lachnospiraceae bacterium, assembly GCA_902796375.1. Lineage (GTDB taxonomy): Bacteria > Bacillota > Clostridia > Lachnospirales > Lachnospiraceae > Eubacterium_Q. Next base: position 4,791 of record CADBOW010000114.1, read on the forward strand.
CTTCTCCCGGTTCCTCTGGATCAGCCGGACCGCATTCGGCTTCTTCTCGATGGTATAGACCGTAAGGGTGGGATCCAGTCCCGCGATCTCTATCGCAACCGAACCCGTACCTCCGCCGATATCATAAACCACATCTCCCTTTCGGAGCTGCAGTCGACGGATGCTTTCGTGCCGGATGCATTCCTTCGTCATGGGGATCTTCTCCCTGATAAATGCCGCATCATCATAGGCGGGGGTCAGAGGTTCCTTCTCCGGATCCGGATTCAGTAGAAAGAGACAGAAGCTTCCCTCTCCTTCAAAAGCCGCCGCCTCCTCAGGTGTTACATACAGGATCTGCTCCCCTGCATAGCTGAGATTCTTCCCGATGCAGATCCTGCAGGGAAGTCCGGCCCTGAGAAGTCCTTCCCCGATACTGCGGATGTCCTCCGCTCCGCTCAGCAGGACGAATGCCTTGCTCTGATAACGCATCCGGCAGATCAGGGTATACAGCTCCTTCTCCCTTCTCTCCTGCTTCAGACCGTGAAGACTGAATAAGACGGCGTCATCATAGCTGATCCCGGCACCTGCCGCCAGACAGGACAGGGAACTGATCCCCGGAAGAACGGAAA
>CADBOW010000115.1 GCA_902796375.1 uncultured Lachnospiraceae bacterium
GCCATATATCCGCACTCCTCCAGGATCGCCAGGAAGATGAAGAGCACCAGCATCTGCGGCAGGAAACCGAGCACCGCGCCCACACCGGCGATGATACCGTCCAGGATCAGGCTCTTCAGCCAGTCCGCGCAGTTGATGGCATCCAGACCCTTCTCCGCCAGCGCCGGAATACTCGGAACCCAGGTTCCATACTCCGACGGATCCGGTGAGTCAAACTCACCGTCCTCATTCAGGGCCCCGGAAGCCTCCAGGGCTTCATCGATGGCATACCCCTTTTCGGTCAGATCATCTGCATAGGTTCCGTACGCTTCCGTGAAACCATCCAGATCCCCATCCTCAAAGGCTCCCTTCAGATCCTCGGCACCCACGACATTTTCGTCCTCCGCCGCCTGATCGATCACCACCTTCACGCCATCCACGAACACATGCTCTTCAGCCCATTTGTCCGTTTCCTCATCCAGCTCTCCGCTCATTCCGAAGAGATGGAATCCGTCACCGAATACGCCGTCGTTGACCCAGTCCGTCGCCATGGTACCGATGGTTGAAATGGAAACATAGTATACGATAAACATGATCAGCGCAAAGATCGGCAGTGCCAGCCAGCGGTTGGTCACGATCCTGTCGATCTTGTCCGAGGTGTTCATCTTGGTTCCGGTACGTTTCTTCTTCAATACACCGGAAATGATGGAGGAAATGAAGTTGTACCGCTCATTTGTAATGATACTCTCGGTGTCATCATCAAAGAACTTCTCCATTTCCGTGATCTCGGCGGAAACATCCGGGAGATTCTCGGCCATTTCTCCGACCTTTTCATCCCGCTCCAGAAGCTTGATGGCGAAGAACCGCCTCTCCTCCGAGGGGATATTCGAAGGAAGCTTCTCCTCAACCCGCTGAAGATAGTCCTCCACCTCTGTGGAAAATTTATGCTTTCGTTCTGCAACCTCTCCGGCTTTCGCAAGCTCAATGGCCTTTTCGGTCACCTGATCGATCCCGGTTCCCTTCATGGCGGAAATCTCCACCACCGGAACTCCCAGCTTCTCGGAGAGTGCCTTTGTATTGATCCTGTCTCCGGTCTTAGCCACCAGATCCATCATATTAACGGCAATGACCACCGGGATTCCAAGCTCCAGCACCTGTGTGGTCAGATACAGATTCCGTTCCAGATTGGTACCGTCCACTATGTTGATGATGGCATCCGGCCTCTGTCCGATCAGATAATTTCTGGCCACAACCTCCTCAAGCGTATAGGGCGAAAGCGAATAGATCCCCGGCAGATCCTCGATCCGCACGTCCTTATTTCCCTTCAGCTTTCCCTCTTTCTTTTCGACTGTCACGCCCGGCCAGTTACCTACATACTGGTTCGCACCGGTCAGTGCATTGAATAAAGTTGTCTTTCCGCAGTTCGGATTTCCTGCGAGAGCGATTCGTATGCTCATAATAGTTCCGCCTTTCCTAAGTTCCCCCGAACATTTGTTAGTTTTTGCTAACCTTCACCCAAAAAAAAGAGATCTACTTTACTTCGATCATCCCCGCATCTGCCTTCCGTACAGACAGCTCATAATCTCTTACGGTGATCTCCACAGGGTCTCCGAGGGGTGCAACCTTTCTCACATAGATCTCCACTCCCTTCGTGATCCCCATATCCATGATCCGTCGCCGGATGGCTCCTTCTCCCTGAAGCTTCACCACCGTGACGGTTTCACCGATCTTTGCATCTCTTAATGTTTTCACTGCTGTTCCTCCTAGACAAAAATCTTTCCTGCAAGCTCTTCGCTGACAGCCACCCTGCTTTCCTTCACCTTTACGATCAGGTTATTTCCGACTGAATTGACAACGCAAACCTGACCTCCCACGTTAAATCCAAGGTCCACCAGGTGTTTCTTCACTTCCGGACTTCCTCCGATCTTCCGGATGGTCTGAGTCTGTCCTTGTTCTGCATAGATCAGAGGCATCACTGTATCCCTCCCTTTCGTTATCGTTCCGAAGTGTCCTTCAACATATAGTTAGCGCCTTCTAACCATATAATAGTATAGTTAGGAGGCGCTAACCTGTCAAGTATTATTTTACTGTTTCGCTGACCTGATTTGTATTTCCGCTCAGCTGTCCTGTATTGCTGTTCCGCTCAGCTGTCCTATATTGTTTTCACTCAGCTGTCCTGGGAATATCGGTTTTCCGTGGCTCGCTTCAGCGGTTCATCATTTACGGAGAACCGTGCCCGACCGTTCACGATATGGATCTGCTCGTCCTTCGCGTAGGTATCCACGCCAATCTGATTGTGAACCGTCTCCCTGATATCTCCGTTGTCCAGAAGGAACTTTGTATCCTCGGAATATCCTCCGATTCCCAGAGCCTTGATCCCCACATTTTCTATCTGGAGACTGCCTCGTTCCATCCGAATCCCGGTGGCACCATGAAGCGCCCCGATGCAGGTCGACTCTTCCCCCCGCAGGTTCAGGGTTCCGATGGTATCCGTCAGTTCTATGGAGGCATCACCTGCGTCCAGTGAACCGATTCCGACACATTCGCCTGCGCCGATATACAGATCCAGGGTCGAATGACGTATGGTGATATCGGAATCTCCGTTCACACATCCGAGCCCAAGCCCCTTTACCATGGAAAGGTCTGCATTGACCACACAATTCATGAGCAGGAGGACCTCAGATCCCTCATGAGCACCCATTCCAACACCGGTTCCGCCCCTGGTCTCAAAGTCATATCTCCCCTTGCTGACCATGATGGTTCCGCCCTTACCGGCACCGATTCCCACTCCGTCCTTTCCACCGGAAATGATCCGGATGGTGCCTTCCTGGTTGAAATGCAGCGTTCCATGGGTTTCCTCCATCCCATTCCCGATACCGTAATAGCCGGAATGATATACGGTGATCTGGAGATTCCCCTGACCTTCGGTCATAAGAGATGCCGTGGGCGGCACCTGGATTCCTCCGTGATTCAGGATATTCTCGCCCTTCAGTATCAGCGTCACCTCCGACCCTTCACCCAGTTCAATACAGGGTCGCTGCTTCACGTTCGAGAAGCTGACATTTTCCAGTGTGATCTGGCCCTGGTACCCTGCTTCGATCCGCAAATGAATATCCGTTTCCAGTCCGGGTGTACCGATGATAGCGATATCCTTATATACAGCCTTCGATGAAGGCACCACGATGTCCGTGATCCCGTGTTTCTTCAGATTGCTGAGGAGCACCCGGTTTGTCTTTCCTGCGGTATAGATCCTCTTGGATACTCCATCCTGACTTTCCTGAACATAATCACGGATCTCTTTTCTGACCGCCTCATCGATCCCTGGGGTAAATCCCTCCCCGGGTCTCGCCGTATAAAAGCCCTGGATCAGGTCCGCCCCCAGATGGATCACTGCCCGAAGCTCCTCCGAGGTCTCAACCCCCTCTGCCAATGCCATGATATGGTTCTCGTGACAGAACTCAATGATCTCCCGAACAAAATGCTGCTTCTGCGGCTGCAGCTGGATCTCGCTGAGAAGCGACCGGTCGATCTTTACATAGTTGGGCATATATCTGAGCAGATTGCTGACATTGGAATACCCTGTACCATAATCGTCTACGGCTGTCTCGATACCAATGGTTCGGATCTGCTGCTGGAGCCGTTCCAGATCATCCTGCTGAAGCTCCGCTTCCTCGGTCAGCTCTACAACTATCGTATCCTTATGCTTTTCCAGCAGGGAAAGCACCCGACCGGCGTCCTTCTTATCAAGCCTGACACCCGGAATACTGTTTACAAATATCTTTTTCACATCCAGCTGTTCCCGGTCTGCATCTACGATCCCCAGAACATTCAGGAAGGTTGCCCGCTCCACATCCTGCAGGCGGTTAAGCATAGTTGCATATTTTATGATCTTCAGCGGCGAGACCTTCTGCTCGGTTTTGGATCTCATTAAAGCCTCGTAGGAATAGATCTCTCCGGTGGATACCCGGACGATCGGCTGAAAATAGTACTCGAAGAGATTTCCATCCAGGATCTTCTCCACCAGTTCCATCTCCTTTTTCTCCGCCTCCGTCAGGATCACTTCCGGTCCCGCAGAGCTTCCGATCACTCTCCAAACACGCTCTTCTTCATTTTTTACATTCAGATGCCGCTGCACCGTGAGCCTGCGGAGCTCCTCCAGATGCCTGGTGGCGGAACGGATCCACAGCCGGTAAACTTCATCGTAGCTTCTCGGAACCGATCCGTAGCTGACCACTGCATACCCGAAGCATTTCGCCTCGGAATAGATCGGCGTAAAGAAGAATGCACGGGGCTGATCGCTCTCCTTCTCCAGATCCGGCAGCATATCATCCACCGGGAAGAGATTGGTCAGGCTTACCTCTCCATCGGATCCGTTCCTGTAATAACGGATCGCATGGAGCATACGTTCGGAATAACCGTTGGTGTCAAAAAGCATATCCGGCTCAGTATCCATATTCTGCCAGCTTTCATTCATGCAGAAATGGAAGCTCTCTGCCTCCGGGATCTGATAAGCATAGGAATAAACCATACTGAGATATCCGGAAATGTTGTTCTGAAGCATCAGATCATCCGAGGTGGTGGAATTCACGGAGAAATAACCCTCTCCGGAGATCTCCGTATCCCAGCTCTTTCTGCGCATATCCCTCATAAATGCGGTGCAGTCCCTGCAGCCACAGCTTTGTCCCGGGATCAGCTTCGGCTCCGCATCGAAGGGTGCCGGCGTTTCACCCGAAAGCTTTGCGGCCATATAGTCCGCAGAATACGCTCCGCATTCCTCTGCCGGGATCATCACGGAAGTGATGGGGCTCGGACTGGTCCTTCCTTCCTCGGTGGAATCGTAACTGGCTACAGCGATATCCTCCGGGATACGATAGCCCCGCTTCGTCAGGGCATTACAAAGACCGATGGCCATACAGTCATTGGCTACGGCAATGGCCTCCGGCAGCTTCTTACGTTTGGCGAGAAGCTGTTCAACGCATACCTCTCCGCTGGTATACCAGAAATCACCGTGAACGATCCTGCTCTCGCTGGCGGAGAGACCGTTCTCCTTCATAACATCACAGAATGCCTGGAGCCGCTGAATCGAATGGCTGTGCCATTTCTTACCGTTCAGGAACGCGATATCCCGGAAATGATGATCCTTCACAAGGTGCTCGACTACCTTCCGCATGCCCTTATATCCATCCGTGCAGAGGCTGGGGTAGAACTCACTGTCCTGTTCGATCACCAGCACCTCTCCGTGAAACTCCTTATGAAGCCGCTCCTCGATCTTCTGAGGCAGCTCTGCAATCTGAAGCGTATCCTTCAGGATCACAACTCCGTCGAACCGTTCCGGATTCATAAGGGAGAAGATCATGCTCTCTCCCTCTTCCCGATCGATGGAATTCTGATATTTCCGGTACATGGAAAAAACGCAGACATCGAATCCCGCCTGAAATCCATGCTGCAAAAATCCTTCTATAAACCTTCTCTGATAATCCTCGTCCGCCTGTCCGACCAGGATCGCTATCCTGCTTCTCTTCATGCTATTCCCCTTCTCACGCTTATTTAGGTAACCCCTTTTTGAGCGATCCGGATGGTGCAACGAATCTCCTGTTTTTCATTATAAAGAGAATCTCCGACTTTTTCCATCCCTTTTTCTCCAAGGACACCGTCAGAGAATCGTTGGCACGATTCTCATCACATAAATCATCCTCGGCGCTATGGCCTGGCCACAGATGCTTTTCTCGGACCGTATCGCGCACAAAAAGAGCGACCCCGGATCGGGATCGCTCGATAAAATGTGTCTTTGCTATATTATTCCTGCGGACCTGACTCATCACCGCCTGTGATGTCGCTTTCTTCTCCGCCTTCTTCGTAACCTGCTTCGCCGCCCTCGGCTTCGCCACCATCAGCTTCACCGCCTTCAGCAGCACCTTCCTCGGAGCTGCCCTGAGCATCGCCCGCAGCAGCTGTAGCGCCTTCGCCTCCTGCCGCCTCTGTGGCCGGTGTCGAATTCTCGGAAATGACGCCTTTCATGTAATCCTGCAGCAGATTAAACTCATCCTTCAGCATATCATAGTTTTCTCCGATCTCATCCTTCGCTGCAGAGATCATTCCGATGATACCGCCGGTTCCAAGACTGTCAATGGACTTATCCAAAATGCGGAAATGGCTGACGCCGTACTTTTCCATCTCATTCCTGATCTTGCCTACAGCAATATTCAAGCCTCCGATCAATAAAGCTGCCAGAACGATTCCGATGATTCCGCAAACGAGTCCGCCGATGGACCTGGGAAGTCCCTGTTCCTTTCTCTTCTTGTTCTTCAGGATCGTAAAGATGATCGCCAATACTCCGAATGCCACAGGAATCGCAAATCCGACCCATCCAAACAGCATCGGAAGCAGAAGACCACCGATAATAGCCAGAACACCAAATAAAATTGCCATGATTTATCTCCTTTATGCTCTGCCCGCAATGTGCGGATTAAGCATATTTACTCCATTATTTATTCATCTGAGCAGCAACCTCTGCTGCGAAATCCTCGTTCTTCTTCTCAAGACCTTCACCTGTCTCGAAGCGGATGAACTTCTTGATCTCGAACTTGCATCCGTTGTCCTTAGCTACCTGAGCTACGTACTGAGCTACATTTTCCTTGTTCTCAGCCTTTACGTAGGTCTGGTCTACCAGGCAGATCTCCTTCAGATGCTTGGAGAAACGTCCCTCTACCAGGCCGCTGGAGATCTTGTTCTCAAGATACTCTGCCTTGTGAGTCGCTGCCAGATCTCTGAGGGTCTGAACTGCTGCATCGGAAAGGAAGTTGAAGAGATACTTGTCATTTCTCTTCTCCTCAAGGGTTGCCTTGTCTTCCTCAGCAAAGCTGTTATTTGCAAGAACCTCATCGAAGAGAGCATTCAGAAGCGGCTTCGGAAGGGATGCGGGATCAGCAATGGAGCTGTCAACCACGATATCCTTCTCCTTGCCAAGGGTTTCTGCACTGATCTCTTCTCTCTTAATATAAGAAGGATTCATAGCTGCGATCTGCATAGCGATGTTCTTCATAGCTTCCTTGATGGCATCGCCCGGCTGATCACATTCTGCCTCTACAAGAACACCGATCTTTCCGCCCATGTGGATGTAGGAAACAACCACATCACCTGTAACCTTCTCAAAACGACGGATGGTCAGGTTCTCACCGATCTTGGCAACCATAGCCTTGTGATGCTCTGATACGGTTGCGGAGGGATCGATCTCGGACTGTGCTGCAAGAAATGCATCCATGTCAGCATAGCTTCCGTTATTGATCTGTGTTGCAAGACCTGCTACATAGGTCTGGAATACTTCATTCTTTGCCACAAAGTCTGTCTCGGAGTTTACTTCGATGATCGTAGCCGTCTTTGCATCATCGGATACAACTGTGGATACGATACCCTCTGCAGCGATACGTCCTGCCTTCTTCTCAGCAGTAGCAAGACCCTTCTTACGAAGGAACTCAACAGCGCCGTCAAAATCACCGTCTGTCTCTGTCAGTGCCTTCTTGCAATCCATCATGCCGGCACCGGTCATCTCTCTTAACTTCTTTACATCTGCTGCTGTAATAGCCATATGTTTTATCTCCTTATTTCTATAATAAAGATTCTTCACCCTCAGGTTCAGAATGACATCTTACTCCTCAGCTGCTGCCTCGGCCTCAGCTGCCTCAGCCTCTGCTGCTGCAACAGACTCTGCGTCAGCACCCTGATTTGCCTCGATCACTGCATCAGCCAGCTTGGAAACGATCAGCTTTACCGCACGGATCGCATCATCATTTCCGGGGATCACATAGTCCAGCTCTTCCGGATCGCAGTTTGTATCTGCAATACCTACAAGCGGAATGCCCAGTGTATGTGCTTCCTGAATGCAGATATGCTCTTTTCTCGGATCTACAACGAAGATCATATCCGGCAGCTTCTTCATCTCCTTAACACCGCCGATGTTCTTCTGCAGCTTCTCCATCTCCTTCTTGATCTTTACTACTTCCTTCTTCGGAAGTACCTCGAAGGTTCCGTCTGCTTCCATCTTCTCATACTTCTTCAGAGTCTCCACACGGGACTTGATGGTCTTGAAGTTGGTCAGCATACCA
>CADBOW010000116.1 GCA_902796375.1 uncultured Lachnospiraceae bacterium
CGCCGGGGATGCGCCCTCTTCCACCGAAGGATCCGCCTTTGTCTCCGTCTCAAACAGAGCGCCTCCGGCAATCTCATCCACACTGCGGCTGGCCAGCTCATCAATCTTCTTCTTTACTGCTTCCTTGATCACACGCTCGCTGCTGATCTTGCCGTCAGCGATCATGACCACGCGGTCCACCTTATCCGCCAGCTTCAGATCATGGGTTACAATGATCACTGTAACACCCTTCTCCCGGTTCAGCTTCCGGAACAGATCCTGGATCATGGCGGAGGTTTTCGTATCCACCGCTCCCGTGGGCTCATCCGCCAGCAGAAGATCCGGCTCATTCATCAGCGCCAGAGCGATGGCCACTCTCTGCTGTTCTCCACCGGACATCATCTGGGGATAGCTGTCGGCCCGGTGCTCCATACCCACCTGCCTCAGCTTCTCCATCGCCTTCTCCCGCTTCTCCTTCCGAGACATTCTGGAGTACATCAGCGGCATCTCCACATTCTGCACCGCCGTGAGATACGGAAGCAGATTCTCAGCACTTTTCTGCCAGATGAAACCGACCCTTTTCTCCCGGTATTCATTCATCTGCTTCTCCGTCAGCTCCGCCAGGCTGATCCCGTCAAATGTGATCCTGCCTGCACTGGGCCGTTCCAGCCCGCCGATAATATTCAGCAGTGTGGATTTCCCGCTTCCGGACTTTCCGATAATGGCTGTCAGCTCTCCGCGCTCGATGGTAAGATCCAGCCCCTGAAGCGCCATAACCTCCAGATCCTCGGTCTTATAGATCTTCACCAGTCCGTCGCAGTCGATCAGAACCCGGGATTCGGTTCCGGCACCTTCCTCCGGCGCTATATCATTCTTCTGTTCTTCCATGGTTTCCGCCATCGTATACTCCTTCTGTCTTCTACGTTCCGTAATTGCCTCAGGACATTATACGCGCATCCGGATCTCTTACGTACCGCACTTTCTCAACATGTCGCCAACTCATTTACATGCCTCAAGATATTCTACGTTCCGCAGAATCACTTACATTCCACAATATCTCCTACATACCGCAGGCCCTCTGTCACGTGGTTTGTATCATTCCGTCATCGATCTCATAGACCACATCTCCCAGTTCCATCAGCCCCGGATCATGTGTGGTCATGACGATGGTGATCCCCTCCCGTTCCGCCAGATCCTTGAAGATCTGCGTCACGGTGAGACCCGCGGCCGTATCCAGAGCTCCCGTGGGCTCATCCGCGAAAATGATCTCCGGCCGATGGGCCATGGCCCGGGCGATGGCCACTCTCTGCTGCTCACCGCCGGACAGCTGATTCGGCAGATGCTGCATACGTTCCTCCAGCCCCACCGAAGCCAGCGACTCCCGGATCCGCTCATCCCGATTGCCGGTATAGCCGGCGGTCCGAAGGCCGAAATCCACATTTTCGTATGCTGTCATAATGGGGATCAGTGCCACCGACTGGAACACAAAGCCCATGTGGTACCGTCGCAGCCGGTCCCGCTCCGCATCCTTCAGCCGGGAATACCGGATCATCCCGTCCTCCGCGTCCAGCTTCAGACCGTCTCCCTCTCTCTGCCGCGGATGGAAATACACCTCTCCCTCCGTAGCCTGGTCCAGGGCGCTGATGATATTCAGCAGCGTGGTCTTGCCGGAGCCGGAACGCCCCTTTATAATGATGAGCTTCCCTTCCGGCAGGCTGATATCGATTCCCTGCAGGACCATCAGCTCCTGTCCTCCAACCTGGAAGGACCGCCGGATTCCTTCTGTAGTTAGTATCATTCCTTAATCCTCCCCAAGCTTCAGAGCATCCGTGATCTTCATTCGCCGGATCATACTCCGGATGATGACAAAGCACAGGATCATGGCCGAACCGATGATGATCCCCAGTCTCAGGAAATCCATCCCGGAAATGTATGTCGACAATGTAACCGCGTGCCGCTCCGGCAGGTAAACCACCGAGAACAGCTTTGCAAAAAGGATCGTGGCTACCGAGCCCGCTCCGATCCCGGCCAGTACCGGCCCGAGAGACAGGAACAGCTGCTCCATGGTGAGCATCCGGCTCACCTCCTTCATGGAGATACCCATCGCCCGGTAGATACCGAACAGCAGCGAACGGTCCCGGATGGCAGTGATCCAGTGGATCAGATATCCGATGACACAGAGCAGGATGGCCACCAGCACGTCCAGTGTGAAAAGTCCGTTGGTGATCTTGATCATGGAGGACTCCTGCATCTTATGGATCTCATCCGCCAGGCTCACCATGGATCCTATGGTACGGCCCGCCGGCTCCATGGATGCCTTCAACGCCTCCGAGATCTCCTGTGAGGTATGATCGGTTTTGATCCAGACCTCATAGGGTACGCGCTCGAAGCCCACTACAAGCGAAGCCGCATTTCCCACCAGAAGGAAATTCTCCTGCTCCACCAGCTCGCCTTCCTCATTATAGCTGTAGCGGGTGGTCTCGTATCCCGGAAATGCATCTACGATATCCACCACCGTTCCCACCAGCGTCGCATAGGTGGTCTCCGGTTCCAGCGGAGAGAACTTCGAATAGGTCAGTGCATCACCCACCGACAGCTGATATTTATCTGCCAGATTTCGGGAGATCAAAATCCCGTTCGTGGACTGGGACAGCTCGTTCAGATAATGATACCAGTGCTTCTCTCCCAATCCGTCCTGCAGCATGGCCGTCTCGCCGAACTCCTTGGTACTGATGCCCATCAGGGTTCCGTATTCCTCCCCCTTGGCTCCCAGCTTAACCTTGATATGATCATCCCGGATCACCTGCGTAACCGAGGTGGCAAGTCCGTCGTCCACCAGCTTCCGGTAGATTCCGTAATCCGGTTCCGTGTATCTCCATTTCTTCGGTTTCTCATTGGAGATCACCCGCAGCTGCCAGTCCTCGGACACCACCATATCCGTTCCCACATTGTAGCGGATCCGCGCCTCCTGATTGGCATTGATGGTCCGTGCCATATTTGCATTGAATATACTGAGTGCCACCGTCAGTACCAGAAAGACCGAGATCACACCCGCGCCCTTCCGGGTCCGTATGATCTGCAGGAAGGAGGCGTAACCCGCAGGACGGAACCGGTTCTTCCCGATACGGAAGATCAGGCGCACCAGATACGAGATCAGCCTGAGGATCAGAAGTCCGCAGGAGATCAGGAAAAATGTTGCATCCAGGAAGATCATGGGATCGATCCCCTCACCGGACAGCACCGACAGCTTCAGACTGTCCGCCTGCCGGGTAAAATCATACAGGAAATAAACCGATACCCCAAGAAGTACCACATCCAGAAAGAACTTCTCCCAGATGGGAGCACCATTTTCGTGCTTCTGCCGCCGGGTTTCCACCACGGTTCCGGCAGATCTCCGGATCACGGGGATCAGCATGATCAGCGTGGCAAGCAATGCCGCCAGTCCGGAGACCAGAAGCATGCCGGGATACATCCCGTAGCCGCTGACGAACTCGCTGGAGAAATCCAGGAAGCCCACAACCGACGCCGTCAGCCGTCCCACAAAATAACCCAGAAGGATTCCGGGGCCGAGAGCCACCACCGAAATGATCAGCGACTGAATCAGATAGATCAGGACGATCTTCAGCCGGCGCATACCGCGGCTGTGCAGCATGGCGATCTCTCTCTGTTCCGAATTGATGATCCGGACGGA
>CADBOW010000117.1 GCA_902796375.1 uncultured Lachnospiraceae bacterium
GCAAGAAGCGGATCAAAAAGTTTGAAAGACAAGAATATCTTATCCCTCAATGGAAAGCCGCTTATGGCTTATTCAATTGAGGCGGCTTTAGATTCAGGGGTGTTTGATACGATACATGTTTCAACTGATTCAAAAAAATACTCGGAGATTGCAGAACAATTTGGGGCAGATCAGCCGTTTCTCAGAGACGCTCAGAATTCGGGGGATGAAAGCTCCTCCTGGGATGCGGTCCGTGAAGTGATACGAAGGTATGCAGAATTGGGAAAAAGGTTTGATATCTGTGTCCTTCTTCAACCAACATCGCCTTTAAGAGATTCCGGAGATATTCAGAGAGCGTATTCGCTGTTCCTCGAGAAACATGCGAAAACCGTGGTAAGCGTTACGGAAGCGGTGCATCCGATCCAATGGTGCTTTCCGCTTGGAAAAGATCTTTCCATGAAGGAATATGTACAGTCTCCTTATAAAAACTCCAGACGCCAGGACCTGGAAAAGAATTACAGGGAGAATGGAGCGATTTACATAGTATGGATTGATGATATCATGGACCCGGCATATGATCTGTACAATATGGAATGCTATGCATATATCATGAAACCGAAGAAAAGTATTGATATAGACACAATGACGGATTTAAGGATCGCTGAGGTGCTGATGAGTAAAAAAGAGGAGGAGTCATGACGGAACGTTGCCTGATCATAGCAGAAGCAGGGGTAAATCATAATGGACGTCTCGATCTGGCGTTGAAGCTTTGCGATGCAGCGAAGTCATCAGGGGCGGATGTGGTTAAATTTCAAACCTGGAATACCGAAAAACTTATAACCAGAACGGTAGGTCAGGCTGAGTATCAGACGGAGAATACCGGGAAAAGAGAATCGCAGTTTGATATGCTGAAGCGCCTGGAATTGTCTTATGATGATTTCAGAACGATCAAAGCATATTGTGACGAGATAGGAATAGTTTTTGCTTCTACTGCTGATGAGCCTGACAGTTTGGACTTTCTGGTGGATCTGGGAATCCCATTTATCAAGGTGGGGTCGGGAGAAATAGGAAATGTTTCATATCTTCGCTATATGGGAGAAAAGAAACTTCCGGTAGTTCTAAGTACAGGAATGAGCACACTGAAGGACGTGGAAATGTCTGTTGAAGCATTGAAACAGGGAGGTGCCGGAGAAATATCGTTACTTCATTGCACAACAGCCTATCCCTGTCCGATTCGGAGCGTAAACCTGAAAGCAATGTACACACTCAGGGATAGATTTCACTGTCCGGTGGGTTATTCGGACCATACCAATGGAAGTGTAGTTGCTGTGGCTGCGGTAGCGATGGGAGCAACGATCATTGAGAAACACTTTACATTGGATCGCAGTATGGAGGGACCTGATCATGTGGCAAGTACGGAGCCGGACGAATTTCGAAAGATGGTTGATGATATCCGTGACGTTGAGGCTTGTCTGGGAACCGGAGAAAAATGCCCGACGGAAGAGGAAAGAGTGATATCCGGCGTTGTAAGAAAAAGAATTGTGGCAAAGAAACAAATTCATGTGGGTGACTTTTTTTCATCTGATAATATCTGTGTAAAAAGAAATGAGACAGGTCGTGAAGCCAGGGAATGGGATGAAGTGATTGGTATAATGTCGGATCGTGAGTATGCTCCGGATGAAGGGATAGTTTAGGATGTATAGGCGATGCTTCACAGGACTGAATATTCATGTGGTTGAGTTGTAAGGGGTGGAATACCCGGATACAGGGAGGAGTCAGTTGCAGATCATAATACCGATGACCGGATACGGATCCCGATTTGTCAATGCGGGCTATAAGGAGCTGAAACCCTTCATTTCCGTGATGGGAAGGCCGATCCTGGAATGGATCGTCAGGGATATGTATCCCGGGGAAGAGAATATTGTTTTTATCTGCCGGGAAGAGCATCTGCAGTCTGTTCCGAAGATGAGAGAGCGACTGCTGCAGATCGCACCCGGTGCGAAGATCTTCAGCATATCCGACTGGGTGAAGGAAGGACCGGTGGTTGACGTGCTTCGGGCGTCTGAGGTGATCCGGGAGGAGGAACCGGTGATCATCAATTACTGTGATTTCTACATGTCCTGGGATTGGAGCGAGATGAAGAGGAAGCTCCTGGAAAGAGGTTGTGACGGCAGTGTTCCCTGCTATACCGGCTTTCATCCCCATCTGCTTCCACGGAAGAATCTCTATGCCTCCTGCCGCACGGATGAACAGGGGGATCTGATGGAGATCCGGGAGAAATATTCCTTCGAAGAGGATAAGATGAAGGGAAAGCATTCTCCGGGGGTATACTATTTCCGGACCGGGAAGCTTCTGAAGCAGTACTGCGGGAAGCTGGTTGCGGCGGACTGCAGGGTGAACGGAGAATTTTATGCCAGTCTCCCATATAATTTCATGGTTCAGGACGGACTTCGGGTCTGGGTTCCGACGGATATCCGGTATTTCTGCCAATGGGGAACGCCGGAGGATCTGAAGGAGTTCGAGTACTGGACCGGAGTGGTTCGAGGGAGAAGACCGGAGGAGTTCCGGGAATGCGATCCGGTGAACATACTGATCCCCATGGCGGGAGAGGGAAGAAGATTCCGGGATGTGGGCTATCAGGTCAGCAAACCGGCGATTCCCACCTATGACAGGCACACCGGGGGGACAGCTCCCATGGTGGTATGTGCCACGAAGGATCTTCCGGGAGTCGGGGAAAAGGGTGCCAACGTACTCTATGTGGATCGGGATTTTCACGAAAAGGACGGGACGGAGGCCCTGATCCGGGAGACCTATCCGGAGTGCCGGTTCCTCACGGTGGACCGTCTGACGGAAGGACAGGCAAGTACCTGCCTTCTGGCGAAGGATCAGATCGACAATGATCAACCACTGCTGATCGCAGGCTGTGACAACGGCATGGAATATGACCCGGAGGCATTTCAGAGAGCCTCCCATGAAGCGGATGTTCTGGTATTCACCTACCGGCATAATGAGGCGGTATTGGAGAATCCGAATGCATACGGCTGGGTGGAGACGGAGGATCAGGACCGGGTGAAACGGGTGTCCGTGAAGAAGCCTCTGTCGGATCATCCCATGGAGGATCATGCCATCGTGGCAACCTTCTGGTTCAGACAGGGAAGTATGTTTGTTCAGGCGGCCGAGGAGATGATCCGGGAAAATGACCGGGTGAACGGGGAATTCTATGTGGATCAGGCCATCAATTATGCGGTGAAGCAGGGCAGAACAGTAAAGGTATTTGAGATAGACCGGTATATCTGCTGGGGAACCCCCCGGGATTATGAGGCCTATCAGAAGACGTTTGAATATTGGCGTGGTTTTTGGAATGAACGGAATGGAAGTGAGCAGGAAGCGATTCCTGGGCCAACTGAATAGCTCCGATCGGAAATGGATCATCCTGATCGGCATCATCGCTCTGCTGAAGGTCCTTTTGATGGGATTTTTCTCATCGGACTATCAGAACGAGATGTTTATGCCCTTTGTGAATTCCTTTTTCGATGGGAATAATCCGTACAGGTATTATTATGAAAACGGACTGGTGGGATCCTTCCCCTACTTTCCGATGATGCTGCTGTGCGTGTCCACCGGAGGAGGACTGATCCGGATCTTCTCGGTGCAGTCGGTGTTCTGGGTGAATGTGTTGTTCAAGCTGCCGCTGCTGCTGTTTGATCTGGTGGGACTGATCCTTCTGGTGCGGATGAAGCTTTCGTATAAATATGCGGTGGTCTTCTATTTCTGTTCCCCCATCGTGATCTACAGTACCTATATGCACGGACAGCTGGATATCATTCCCACCGTGCTGCTGATCGCGGCGATCTACCATCTGACCCAGAACAGATCGAAGTGGGGCCTGTTCTGGTATGCGGTATTTCTGGGGCTTTCGCTGGCTACGAAGCTTCACATATTGGCGGCAGTGCCTATCCTGTTTCTGTATATCGTTAAGAAGAAGGGGCTTTTCGCGGCGGTGAAATATCACGGACTGACACTGGCGGTGCTGCTGCTGATCAGTCTTCCCTTTTACTGCGAAGGCTTCGTGGAAACGGTGCTCCTGAACAAGGAACAGAGTGTACTTTTTAATGTATATCTGGATTATGTGTCCACCAGACTGCTGATTCCGATCTTTGTACTTCTGCTGCTGTATTTCTACGTGCTGCAGCTGAGATACATCAATCTGAATCTTCTGGTGTCCTCCCTGGCGCTCCTGTTTGCAGTATTTCTGGTCTGCATCCCGGCGATGCCTGCCTGGTTTGTCTGGGTCGTGCCCTTCATTGCGCTGTATTTCGGCTATGTGGAGAAGAGCAAGCACAGTGTTATGAGTATCTATCTCATTTTCATGCTGGTCTACGTGATCTATTATGTATTCCTTCATCAGACGGAGTATACGGATCTGTATTTCCTTCGGACCGGCCTGCAGTCCTGGAAGATCAGTGACCTGTCGGTCCGGTATACGGGCTTTACGGTTTTGGCGGCCAGCCTTGTGATCCTGATCTATGAGATCTACCGCTTCGGTCTGGCCAGCAATGCACTCTATCAGAGAGGGAAAAATGCATTTGCCATCGGCATCGCAGGAGACAGCGGTGCAGGAAAGAGCAGTCTTCTTTCGGAGATCCGGGATCTGTTCAGCTCACCGAAGGATGTTCTCGTTCTGGAGGGAGACGGAGACCATAAATGGTCCAGAGGGGACATTAACTGGAGTAAATATACCGCACTGAATCCCCGTGCCAACTATCTGTATAAGCAGGCGGAGGATATTCGGAAGCTGAAAGAGGGGATCTACGTGGACCGGAGAGAGTATGACCATGATAAGGGCGTATTCACGGAGAACCGCCGGGTCAAGCCGAAGAAATTCGTGATCCTCAGCGGACTTCATTCCCTGTATCTCCCGCAGCTTCGGGATGTGTTGGATCTGAAGATCTACATGGATACGGATGAAAAGCTCCGAAGATACTGGAAGGTGCAGAGGGACTCCCGGGAACGGGGCTATACGGAGGAGAAGGTCCTTCAGCAGATCGAGGAACGGAGCACAGACGGAGAACGGTTCATCAATCCCCAGAAGGAATATGCGGATATCGTGATCCGGTATTTTGATCCGGTGCAGGAGGAGCTCCGGGATGAGGATATCAATGTATCCATCACCATGTCGGTGGATATTGATATCGAACCGGTGATCACCGCCTTCGAGGAGTACGGGGTGACCATCGAATGGAAGCTGTGTGATGAATTTACCCGTCAGGAGATCCTGATCGAAGGAAAGACCATGCAGGGCAGGGAGGTATCCTTTACGGATATTGCCGAGTCGGTGATCCCGCAGTATGAGGATATCCTGGCAGGAGAACCCTGCTGGAGAGAAGGGATCGACGGGGTTGTTCAGTTTGTACTGCTCTATACCATCGGTATGAAGATGAGAACCGTATAATGCGTGAGGATGACGGAATGATCAGGGTATGGGTATTTGATCTGGATGATACATTATATGACTATACGTCCTGCAATAAAATCGGGGAGAAGGCATTGTTCGCCAGGATCGGTGAGATCTGGGGAAAGGACCCGGAATTCGCCGCACAGGCGCTGAAGAAGGCCAAGCATACGGTGAAGGGACGGCTGGGTTCGGTTGCGGCTTCCCATAACCGGTTCCTGTATGCACAGAATCTCTGTGAACAGTTCGGCGCGAAGACCGGAGCACATGAGCTGGAGCTGTATGATGCCTATTGGAATGCATTTCTGGAGCACATGGTTCTGTACCCCGGGATGAAGGAGCTGATCGGGACTCTGAAGCAGAGAGGAAGGCAGCTGGCACTGCTGACGGATATGACGGCGCAGATTCAGTTTCGAAAGCTGAAGCAGCTGAAGCTGGAGGGCGTGTTCGATCACATCGTCACAAGTGAAGAGGCGGGAGAGGAGAAGCCCTCCGGCCGAATGTTCGAACTGCTTCTGGAGAAAGCCGGGTGCGCCCGGGAAGAAATGCTGATGATCGGAGATGATGAGAAGAAGGATATCCGGGGGGCGGAAGCCTTTGGTATATCGGCGGTCCTTTTTCGAGATGAGATGCGGTTTTATGATGAGGTAAGGCAATGGCTGTAAAATATTCTATCGTGGTACCATGCTATAATGAGGCGGAGAATATCCCTCTGCTGCTGGAACGGTTTCAGCAGGTTCTGCGGGGCTCCGTGATCGAAGTGATCCTTGTGAATAACGGGTCTACGGACGGGTCGGAACAGGTGCTTCAGGAGCTTCTGCCTGCATATCCCTTTGCCCGGGTCACAAAGGTTGAAGTGAACCAGGGATACGGATACGGGATCCTTCAGGGTTTAAAGGAAGCAAGAGGAGATTATATCGGATGGATGCATGCGGATATGCAGACGGATCCGCTGGATGCGGTGAAGGCCTTCCGGCTGGCAAAACGTCATGGGGACGAAGCTCTGTATCTCAAGGGAAGGCGACAGGGGCGTCCGCTGTTTGACCGGGTATTCACCAACGGGATGAGCCTTTTTGAAACACTGATCTTTCATACGGAAATGTATGATATCAATGCTCAGCCGAATGTATTTCCCAGGAGCTTCTTCGAGAGCTGGGAGAATCCGCCCTGGGATTTCTCGCTGGATCTTTTCGCTTATTATATGGCGAAGAAGAACGGACTCAGGGTTGCCAGATTCCCGGTGCAATTTCCGGAACGGATCCACGGAAGCTCCAAATGGAATACGGACGGACTGAAGTCCAAATGGAAATTTATCAAGAGAACCGTAAAGTATAGTATGAACCTGAAGAAAACCTATGGATAATGAGAGAAAAGACATTTTTGACCGGATCGTATCGCTGAAGATCTTTCGCTGGTTTCAGCCCTTTTATAACCGGCACAGGGAGATCCTGCTGTATCTCTTCTTCGGAGGTCTGACCTTCTTCCTGGCGATCGCGGTTTATGCGATATTATTTCATCTCTTCGGCGTCGATGTGCTGATATCGAATGTGATATCCTGGATCTCGGGAGTAACCTTCTCCTTCTTTACAACCCGGATCTGGGTGTTCCGGAGTACTACGGAGGGGGCAGGAGATTTCCTGAAGCAGATGGGCTCCTTCTATCTGGCCAGGATCGGGACGCTGCTGCTTCAGGAGCTGCTGATCTTCATTTTTGTCAAGAAATTGGAATTTAATTCGGACTGGGTTAAGATCTGGACCGAGGTGATCAATATCATATTGAATTACGTGGTGAGTAAATGGATCATTTTCAGAAAGAAAAAGACAGGATCGAAGGATTTGTAAGGATCTCCAGATATGC
>CADBOW010000118.1 GCA_902796375.1 uncultured Lachnospiraceae bacterium
TGATGCAGACCGGCAAGGTGAAGATCGGAAAGAAGACCTATCGGTTTAACAAGTCCGGTGTATGCCTGGACCGACCCTGAGAATGAAGGAAACACCTGTAAAATCGAATGACTGATCCTGGTATCCGCCGTCTATCGGCTCTGATGGATGATCTCACCCATGTCCTGCATTGTAGGGCAGGGAAGAATATGATACACTGTGTATAATACACAAGGAGGTTACGAAACATGATCAAAGAGGATTGTATTTTCTGTAAATTGGCGAACGGAGTTTTCGCCACCAATATGATCTATGAGGATGATGACTTCGCAGTGATTCTGGATGCCGCACCCGCGGCCCGGGGACATGCGCTTATCATCCCGAAGCAGCATTCCGACAATCTCTATGAGCTGCCGGAGGAGACTGCGGCGAAGGTGATGCCGCTGGCCAAGAAGATCACTCTGGCCATGAAGGAAACCTTTCATTGCGATGGCGTGAATGTACTGCAGAACAATGAACTGGTAGCAGGGCAGACCGTATTCCATTTTCATACGCATGTCATTCCGCGTTTTCGGAAGGATGGGATCAATCTGATCTGGAAGCAGGGAAAGCCGACGGATGAGGAGCAGGCTGAGACCTGCAGTCTGTTAAAGGCTTCTCTCGGACAGTGATCTGCCATCAGCGGACAGATATTCAGAACAGTGCTGTGAGGCAGAAACCCCGCAGCACTGTTTTTCATTTTCATTCGGGGCATGCTATGGTAGTATAGTTCATAGGGAGCGTTCGGCGGCGCCTCTTTCTGCAGGGGAGCTGTTCCGAACCTGACTTCGAGACGGATTGGGGACTGAATTTGGAGCTTGGAATTGGATTTGACTGGAGGGTAGATGAAAATGAACTGTAATGTATGTGGATCAGAATTACATCCCGGGGCAGGCTTCTGCCCGGTCTGCGGTTCCGTGGTACCGGAAGCGCAGGGAATTACAGCGCCGCAGGTTGAGCCACAGCAGGTTGCGCCGCAGTGGATTCCGCCGGAGATGCAGCCACAGCAGGCAGCACCGCAGCAGGCAACAGCGCTGCAGGAACTGCAACATCAGCAGGCAGTGTCGCAGCAACAGATGGCACCGCAGCAGGACGCACCGCAGCAGACAGCGCCACAGCCGCAGATGGTACCGCCCCAGTGGATTCCGCCGGAGATGCAGCCACAGCAGATCCCACCACAGCAGAAAACACCGCAGCAGATGCCGCCGCAGCACCAGATGCCGCCGCAGCAGAAAACACCACAGCAGATGCCACCGCAGAACGGACCCGGGGAGGCAAAGACCGGGAAGCTGTGGCTGAAGCTTCTGATCATAGGAATCATTTTGGCATGTGTGGGGGTGGGCGTCTTTTTCACTGTTCGTTTCCTGCAGGATAAGAAGGAAACGACGGACGACACGAAAGCGGATGCATCAACTCAGACTCAGGGATGGAGTGCGACGGAATCGAAGCATAGCACGGAGAAGCCCGGGGAGAAGGATACAGGAGAAACCCCGAAGAAAAATACGGAACAGAATACAGAAAAAAACACAGAGAAAAATACAGAGAAAAATACGGAACAGAAGGCTTCACAGGAGGTGAAGCTGGAGCAGAAACAGTCGGTGGACTGGAAGCAGGCTTACTGGGATTACCTGGAAGAGAAGCATCTGCTGGAGCTTCAGTTTCAGGACGAATCCGCCGGCTGGCTGATGCCGTTCTGGCTGTACGTAAAGGACTGTGATCTGGACGGGATTCCGGAGCTCTATCTGGCATCCTATGGAGAGGTTTTTTATACCGATAATGTAGGCTACAAGGCGCAGGTGCTGTCCATCCGGGAGGGCAAGGTTGTTTCAGAGGAAGGTGTCTATTATGAACAGGGAGATCCGGACGGGATCCACCTGGAAGCCTTCCGGGAACAATGGGCGAAATGGCTGGAATCGGAGGCGGAGCCCTTGCTCAACGGCACGATTGATAAAAATGAATATGACAGCATCACGAAAGAGAAATTCCAGGGACGTAAGCCGGATAATATCGACGAAATAAAAAAATACATATTCCGTGATGATTTCAGCAGCTCCGATTATGATCAGACCCCCTACAGGAATCTCGCCGGAGAATATGATATGTCAGGGAACAACGGTGATTATCAACGTGCGAAGTTCATTTATATGGACGAACATGTTGTTATGGAGTTTTATAAGAGGGGAGAAAAGGATGCCTCCGCCCGGGGAGAAGGCGTACTGAAGAAAGGCGACGGACCCATCGAGCTTGTGGATCAAGAGGGAATCGACGTGTCGAACTTTCCTCGGTTTAAGGCTACGCTTTCATGGGAATCGGATCCCATGACTGTGGAAATGGAAATTATGAAGGAGTGGGTGGACGATCAGCCCACCTATATGGATCCGGAAACCATCACCCTGACCCCAAAGAAGGAGGAGAGCACCTCATGGAAGTATAACTATCTGTCGTACTTCCAGAAGCAGAGGGCCTACGGAGAATACAAGGCCTATAGGGGTGCCGTGCTGGTTTATGTGGATGATGATACGATCCCCGAGATTCTGCTGATCGGAAACGATGCATCAGAGGAGAATCTCATGATTACTCAGGGAAAGGATCATAAATGCATAGAGACCCGGTTGGATGGGCCAGATGTGATCGTAAAGGAAAAGAGCGGTTATATATATATTTCGGCGGGAAGAATGGGGCTGTACTTCTCGGTGATCTACCATATGGAGGACGGGAAGCCTGTCAAGGTCGGAAACGGTGAAAGTCATATTGAGTTCGATGGGGCAGGAGAAATAGTATCGGAGGAATACTTCTGGGAGACAGACGGTGAAATGAAACCCTGCACGAAGGAGGAATTCAATAAGAATATAGAACAATTTGACGTGGAGGCAGAGGACTGGTCAAAGGAAGTTACTTTTGGGCAGTATGATTCGTACCACAGAGAACTGTCGTTTGAAGAGCTGGAGGCATATCTCGGTCAGTGACAGGGCAGATCCGGGATTTCCACTGCTTGAGTTCGTCGGGCACGTATGTTAGAATAAAACTTCGAGATTATAGTTATTTCAGGAGGAATCCATCATGAGAAAATTCGGCTATCTCTTCCGGGTACTGAAGGGCGGAAGTTTTAAGCGTTTTAAGGATGTTGTGGATCGGACCCATGAGAAATGCGGACAGAACCGTGTGAAAACGGTGCTGGATATGCTCTGGTGTTTCATCCGTTATGGTGCAGGCGTACATGATTATCTGATCTTCGCCTTCTATGATATGAATGGCCGGCAGCGGGACACCTATATCACCCGGCTCCGGAACAAACGGATGCTGGAAATGGTGAACGACGAATCCAAATCCTATATATTTAACAGGAAGGATGTATTTAATAAGCTGTATAAGGATTTCCTGCATCGGGATTTCCTCTGTGTGGAGGATATGACGCCGGAGAATTTTGCGGAATTCATGAAGGATAAGGATGTGATCTTTGCGAAGCCCTCCACCAGCGAAAGCGGGAAGGGGATCGAGAAGCTGACAAAGGCGGATTTTGCATCCGTGGATGCCATGTATGAATATATCCGCCAGCCGGAGAAGGATTTCGGTGTGCTGGAGGAGGAGATCAAACAGCACCACGATCTGAACACCCTGTATCCCCATTCTATCAATACCTACCGGATCGTAACTCTTCTGGTGGACGGCAAGGCACACTATGTCTATGGCGTTGCCAAGATGGGAAATGACGGAAAGTTTGTAGACAATCTGGAGAACGGAGGTCTGGGCTGTCCCATCGATCCGAAGACAGGGAAAATGTGCGGCGTGGCCCATACTTCTCCGCTGATCAATTACGATACCCATCCTTATACCGGAGTAAAGCTGGTAGGCTATCAGCTTCCCTATGTGCGTGAGGCCATACGCCTGTGCCTGAAGGCAGCGCATGTGGTACCGGAGGTTGGCTATGTGGGCTGGGATGTGGCCGTTACGGAGGACGGACCGATCCTGGTGGAAGGAAACAACTATTCCGGATACGATTTCTGGCAGCTGCCGGAATGGACCCCGAATAAGAGAGGCCTGTATCCCTATTTCCGCAAGATGATCAAGGGTTACAAATAACATTGCCGTGGGAGCGATGAATGGCTGTCAGTCTGTTCAGCACTCCCGGAAAATCAAAAGAAAAGGACGAAACAAATGGAAAGAAGATTTTTTACTTCGGAATCGGTAACAGAAGGACATCCGGATAAGATCTGCGATCAGATCTCGGACGCGATCCTGGACGCTCTGATCGAACAGGATCCCAACAGCCGTGTTGCCTGTGAGACCTGTGCTACAACAGGATTGGTTATGGTCATGGGTGAGATCACCACACAGGCCTATGTGGATATTCAGAAGATCGCCAGGGAGACCATCCGGGAGATTGGCTACGACCGTGCAAAATACGGCTTTGACTGCGATACCTGCGGTATCATCGTTTCTATCGATGAGCAGTCGGCGGATATCGCCATGGGCGTGGACAAGGCATTAGAGGCAAAAGAAAACCAGATGACAGATGAGGAGCTGGAGGCCATCGGTGCGGGGGACCAGGGACTGATGTTCGGTTATGCCACCACGGAGACACCGGAGCTTATGCCGTATCCCATTTCCATGGCGCACAAGCTGGCACTGCAGCTGACGAAGGTTCGTAAGGACGGAACACTTCCGTATCTTCGCCCGGACGGAAAGACACAGGTGACTGTGGAGTATGATGAGGAAGGACATCCCTTCCGGATCGATGCAGTGGTTCTTTCCACCCAGCATGGTGAAGAGGTATCTCAGGAGCAGATCCATGAGGATATCCGGAAATATGTCTTTGATCCGATCCTTCCGAAGGAAATGCTGGATGAGAAGACCAAATATTATATCAATCCTACGGGCCGGTTCGTCATCGGCGGCCCCCAGGGAGATTCCGGTCTTACGGGACGGAAGATCATTGTAGATACCTACGGCGGATATGCACGTCACGGCGGCGGGGCA
>CADBOW010000119.1 GCA_902796375.1 uncultured Lachnospiraceae bacterium
GTGATCGGAGGAAGCACCGGAAGTGCCGCCGTGAACGGAGCGATCCGGGACGCGCTTGACGATCTGCTGAAGGAATACAATGTGATCCACATCTGCGGAAAGGATAAAACCGATCCGTCCAAACAGGGGCTGGTAGGATATGCACAGTTCGAATATGTGAAGCAGGAGCTGGCTGACCTTTTTGCACTGGCCGATGTGATCATTTCCCGTGCCGGCGCCAATGCCATCTGCGAACTGCTGGCGCTCCGGAAGCCGAATATTCTGATCCCTCTTTCCAAAGCCCAGAGCCGGGGCGATCAGATCCTGAACGCCCGTTCCTTTGAGAAGAGCGGCTACAGTAAGGTGATCGAAGAGGAAGAGCTCACCACGCAGCTTCTTCTGGATACGGTACATCAGATGTTCCGGGAGAAGGACCGCTACATCGAAGCCATGTCCCATAACAAGGAGAGAGACGCCATCACCATCATCACGGAAATGATCGACTCCGTTGCGAAAAAAAGCTAAATAAAAGATACGAAGAGGCGGCTCCGTCAGGAACCGCCCCTTCTCTCATGTGCATTCATAATGCATTCTCAACGCATTCTTTCATGCCGTCTCTATGCTGCCGGTATCATCTGAAATACCGGTCCAATCTTACTTTCCGCCTGCTCTTCTGCCCAGACACTTAAGGATCTCAGATCTGTAATGATCCGACTGGGGCACATCATCCACGCGGATGATATAGCTTGTTGTAACAGGGGATCCGTTCTTCTTCTGGACATTGAACTGAATCTCAATCTCTGCCTTGGAATAGTTTACCTGATTATCCTGTCCGTTCTCCGGCTCCAGTGCAAGATCCACCTTCTGAGCGTATGCATATACTTCATAGGTTCCGGAACTTCCGTCCTCTGACTCGTCAATGACATCCACAATCCAGGAGGAGCCGTCGCCGGCCTTCTCCAGCATGGTTCCGAAGGTTACATCAAATCCGGGCACCTTCGCCTTCTTGTAGGTTTCTGCAAGCTCATGCTTTGCCGACTGGAATGTGGACTGGAACCACTCCTGAAGCGGATGCTTGATGGATCCCGGAAGTACCAGATAAATTCCGATCAGAGCTGCAATACCAATGACAATACCTAAAATAATTCGCGCTATTCGATTTCCCATTGTCTCTCGCCTTTCCTTTCCATTGCGGATCCGAAGCGGATCCATCTATATCAGACTCAGCCGATCAGAATAATTCCTTCTCAAGCTGGTAGATATACGCTTCAATGGCCTGCATGCGTTTCGTATACTCCGCACGTCCCGCATCGGTCTTACATCTGCGGATCTTCGGCTTGTTGATCCTGTAATACTCCTTGATCCTGTAGTAAGCCCTCTTATAGCTGGCCTCGTCATCCAGAGCCGTAGCCATGCAGTCCCACATGATCCCCAACGCACCGACTTCATCCAGCAGATCCGCATCCATCACGATCTTACACTCCAGAGAAAGATCCTTCTCCGTGTCCTTATCGTTGTGAAGAAGAATGATCTCTCCGACTCTTGTGATGGTCTCCGGATCGATCCCGATGGAATCCAGATATTCAACTGCGATCTCCGCACTTACCTCCTCATGGGGGCGGTTCTCATCCCATCCCACATCATGAAGAAGCGCAGACAGCACAATAACGTCCAGATTCCCTCCAAGCTTTGCCTGTAACCGGATTGCCCAACGGTAAACACGCATGATATGCTCAAAACGGTTTCTGAACGGATACAGATTCGGCCGATTGTTCTCAGCCGTCTTCTGCTTCACAAATTCAATTACTTCTGCATAATTCATATGTTGCCAACCCCTTACCATCCCACATTTTCGTCGGTCTCTCCACCCGCCAAAAAATGCGCAATGATTAAGCGCCCATAGTATGGGTGCAATAATCTATCTATCGTATAATATCACTTTTCGGCTCTGATTGCCACACTAATTTTAACATTTATGCATTTTTCACAGTTTTTTTCTACAAAGCCCGGAGTTTGTCTGAAGAAAAAAAAGATGACAGTTTCCGCTTCTGTCATCTGCATTATTTACCGCGCGACCGGCTTTGAAAGGCAACCATGAGCGTTACCAGGGCAGCCAACTCAGTCCAGGCTGCCTTACGGCACACAAGGAGGTTCCGCTTAGTGCTGCTTTGTTCCCAACCTGACACGGTTCACAGATTCCTGTCGCGTAAGACCCAAACATCAACGCCACTTACCTTGGGCAGCCCCACAATATACGATCCGAGGCCGATCATCACCCCTGCTATAGCGGATTGCAGGTACAGGGCACCGCTAACTCCCCGGCTGCGCGGTGCATCTAGTATATCGAAATGTACCTGTGAAGTCAAGGATGTTTTGATCAGGGCAGGATCGTCTTATTTCCGGTGGTACCCTTCTCGGTTCGGAGACGGGCGAAGAAATTCTTCAGCTCCCTGGAGGATTCCTGCTCCAGAAGTCCTGTTTCCACCTTCACCTGATGGTTGAAGCCGGGCATTTCCAGCAGATTCAGGACCGATCCGGCGCATCCCGCCTTGGGATTCATGGCACCGATCACCACCCGGGAGATCCTGGCCTGGACGATGGCTCCTGCACACATCTGACAGGGTTCCAGTGTCACATACATGGTACACTCCTCCAGCCGCCAGTCACCCATGGCTTCCGTCGCTTCCCGGATCGCCAGGATCTCCGCATGGGCCAGCACGCTATGATCCTGATTCCTCCGGTTATATCCGGAGCCGATCACCCGGTCCTCATGCACCAGAACGCAGCCGATGGGCACATCCCCGCCCTCTGCCGCAGCCCGCGCAAGCTCCAGTGCCTGCCGCATATAGTCCAGATCCTTCGCAGCCTGCGTCGGATCCTCTTCCTTGTAGATATTCCCCATTTCACGTTTCCTCGGTTCTTCGTTCCGGTATCACTCATTTCATCAGCAGGTCTGCCAGTTCTCCGAACTGTGCCAGGGAGAGGGTCTCTCCCCGTACGGTCAGCGGGAGGCCCATTTTCGTAAGAGCCGCTTCCGCCTCCTCCTTCGAGATCCCGAGAGAGGGTTCGTTTCGAAGGCCGTTCACCAGTGTTTTCCGCCTTTCATTGAAGGATGCCCGGATCAGCCGGAACATCCACCGGTCGTCCTTCACCTCCACCGGCGGCTGCTCCCGACGTGTCAGCCGGATCACCGCCGATCCCACTGCCGGTCTGGGCATGAAACAGTTCAGCGGTACATTTGCCGCCAGATAGGTCTCTGCATAATACTGCACCGCCAGGGACAGCGCCCCGTAGGTCTTGGAGCCCGGCTCCGCCGCCATACGTTCCGCCACCTCCTTCTGAACCATAACGGTAATGGACTCTGCCGGCACATGTCCTTCCAGAAGTCCCATGATGATCGGTGTGGTTATATAATACGGCAGATTTGCCACGATCTTGCAGGTCTTTCCTTCTCCCACCAGCTGTCTGAGATCACATTTCAGGATATCCTGATGGATCACCTCCACATTGTCATAGGAGGAAAGGGTATCTGCCAGGATGGGCAGAAGCTTGTCATCGATCTCCACCGCATAGACCTTTCCCGCCGCTTCCGCAAGGTACTGGGTAAGGGTCCCGATGCCGGGGCCGATCTCCACCACGATGTCCTCCCGGGTGATCTCCGCCGCCCGGAGGATCTTCCGGATCACGTGATCATCGATCAGGAAATTCTGTCCGTAGCGTTTCTGAAACTGAAATCCGTATTTCTGTATCGTCTGTATCGTAACCTGCGGGTTACTGAGCTTATCCTTATCTTCCATTCTTCCTCCATACTATGATGCCGCGGTCAGAAGGTGTCTCCCTCCATACTATAATGCCGTGATCAGAAGGTGTCCTGCTCCATACTTTGATGCGACAGTCAGAAGGTGTCCTGCTCCCGGCTATGATTCCGGATAGGGTTCCCGGAGTCTGTAAAGCCGGCACGCATTCTCCCAGGTGATGCGGCACACCTCCCGGACCGGGCAGTCCCAGAGTTCGGCCAGCTCCGCCGCGATCACGGGCAGAGCCCGGGAATCGTTCCGCTCCCCCCTGTGACCCTCCGGCGGAAGATAGGGGCAGTCGGTCTCCAGCACAATATGCTCCGGTCCCACGGTCTGAACCACGGAACGAAGCTTCTTCGAGCCTGTATATGTCACGACGCCTCCGATGCCCAGGAAAAATCCCAGGTTCAGAAAGCGTTCCGCCATTTCCGGACTGTAGGAATAGCAGTGGATCACCCCGCCCACCTCGGAGGCTTTCTCCTCCTCCAGGATCTGCAGGGTATCCTGCGCTGCGCTTCGGGAATGGATCACCACCGGAAGTCCCGCACGCCGGGCGATCCGGAGCTGTTTCCGGAAGAAGCGCTGCTGCAGCTCCTTCTCGGGAGACACCACAGGATCCTTCCTATGATAATCCAGCCCGATCTCTCCGATGGCCGCCACCGCCGGATCCTCCGCAAGCAGCTCCAGGCGGATCAGATCCTCTTCCTCCGCCCTGTCGGTATGCAGCGGATGGATCCCCGCCACTGCAGAATGGGCCGGGCCTTCCTTACCCGCCGGCTGTTTTGCCAGTTCCACCGCCCGTACCGCGGATTCCATGTCATACGCGATCACCGCGTCCCGGACCACTCCCGTCTCCCGTACCGCCTTCAGAACCGAAGGCAGATCCTCCGAAAAACGGGGATCATTATAATGTGTATGTGTGTCAAAATAATAATTCATGGGGCATGCCTCTGTTCCCAAAGCTTGCTTTGACTTTTGGCTCTCACGTCATTATAATGTATGGAGTGCCATGGCACAATCCTATTTTGAAAGGAATCTGTTATGATCAACGCATTTTATAAGGAAATGACGGGAAAGGAATCCGTCATCCGTCAGTTTTTTGACTACAGCCGAAAGAGGGCCGCAGAGCTGGGACCGGACAGCGTCCTGAATTTCTCCATCGGCAATCCTTCCGTACCGGCACCGGACAGTGCCACCGAAGCCATGCAGCAGCTGCTCCGGGAGGAGGATCCGGTCACACTGCATGGTTACAGCCCCACTCTGGGCCAGCCCACCACCAAGGCTGCCATCGCAGACTCACTGAACAAACGCTTCGGAATGAACTACAGGGCAGAACACATCTTCCCCACCTCCGGTGCTGCGGGAGCACTTTCCCACGCCCTTCGTGCAGTCACAAAGGAAGGGGATACCGTGATCACCTTCGCACCCTACTTCCCGGAATACATTCCCTATGTAACCGGAGCCGGCGCCAGACTGTCCGTGGTTCCGGCAGATACCTCCACCTTCCAGATCAACTTTGAGAAGCTGGAGGAGCTCTTCACCCCCGAGGTTTCGGCCGTACTGATCAATTCACCCAACAACCCGTCCGGTATCGTATATACCACAGAGACGATCACGAAGCTTGCGGAGCTGATGCGGAAGAAGCAGGAGGAATACGGTCACGAGATCTTCCTTATTACAGATGAGCCTTACCGGGAGATCGTCTTCCAGGGAACCGACTCCCCCTTTGTATCCCGTTTCTATGACAATTCCATCTGCTGCTACTCCTTCAGCAAATCCCTGTCGCTTCCGGGAGAACGTATCGGCTATCTGGCAGTCAATCCCAATGCAAAGGATGCCGACTGCATCGTCCCCATGTGCGGACAGATCTCCCGGTTCACCGGCCACAACTGTCCCTCATCTCTGATGCAGCGGGCCATCGAGCCGGTACTTTATGAAACCAGCGACCTTTCCGTATATGAGAGAAATGCGGTACTGCTTTACGATGCTCTGATCCGCATCGGTTATTCCGTGGTACGGCCCGGCGGTACATTTTATATGTTCCCGAAATGTCCCATCGAAGATGCAAATGAATTCTGCTGGACTGCCGCAAAGGAACTGGGGCTGATCATCGTCCCCGGAGATTCCTTCGAATGTCCCGGCCATTTCCGGATCTCCTACTGTGTTCCCACCGAACAGATTGAGCGGGCGATCCCTCTGTTTGAAGAGTTATTCCAACGGTATCAATGATCCGCAGCGGCTCCGACACAGGTCTCGGAGCCGTTCTTCTTATTTACCTTGTATTTTCTTTATAAATTCGGTATAATCAATAAAGTTTTAGCATGAAGAACAACTGGAGGTATGCAACCCATGGACATTACAAACGAGGCAGAAAAAGCCCCTAAGCGTTACGCGGGTATTCTGGTTCATCCCACATCCTTTCCGAGCCCTTACGGCATCGGCGATCTGGGACGCGGCGCTTACGACTTTATCGATTTCCTGGAGCGGTCCGGTATGACCGCATGGCAGGTACTGCCCCTGGGCCACACCGGTTTCGGAGATTCGCCATATCAGCCCTTCTCCTCCTTCGCCGGACAGCCCTATATCATCAGCCCGGATCACCTGAAGGAGCTGCATCTGCTGTATGACAGCGATTTTCAGGACATGCCGGTCTGGAATCCCGAAAATATAGACTACGGCGATGCCATCGCCTTTAAGACAAGACTCCTGCATCAGGCCTATGACCGCTTCCGTGATCCCGAGATTCATGACGGATTCTCCGAAGATGCGGCGCTGATGCAGCAATATGAGGTTTTCTGCCAGAACAATGAATGGCTTTCCGACTATGCACTCTTTATGGCCGGAAAGGATTACCACGAAGGATCTCCCTGGTATCTGTGGGAGGATGATCTGAAGAATCCCACCAAGGCACAGCGCACCGCGTGGGAGCAGAAGCTGGAAATCGAGATCGGATATTATAAGTTTATCCAGTTTCTGTTTTACTATGAATGGATGAAGGTCAAGGCCTACGCAAATGAGCGGGGCATTTCCATCATCGGAGATATTCCCATTTTCGTAGCCTGGGACAGTGTAGACGTCTGGGTTCACAAGAAGCTGTTCTGTCTGGACTCTGACGGTTATCCGACTCTGGTGGCCGGTGTACCGCCGGATTATTTCTCCGCAACCGGACAGCTGTGGGGCAACCCGCTCTACAACTGGAAGGAGCATACCCGGACACGGTATGACTGGTGGTTCAAGCGGATCCGCTATCAGCTGACACTGACGGATTTTCTCCGGATCGACCATTTCCGCGGTTTTGATAAATTCTGGGCCATTCCCTACGGTGAGACCACAGCCATCAAAGGAAAATGGATCGAGGCTCCGGGAGAGAATTTCTTCACCATGCTGGAGGCAACTCTGGGATATCATATGCCTATCATTGCCGAGGATCTGGGCGAGATCGACCACTCCGTGATCGAGCTTCGCGACCGGTTCGGTTTCCCGGGCATGAAGATCCTGCAGTTTGCATTTGAAAATCCGAACGAGAACCTCTTCCTGCCCCACAACCATATCAGGAACTGCATCTGCTATACCGGAACCCATGATAATGATACCACGCTGGGATGGTATAAGAATGCATACGAGGCATCCCGTGACAAACTGAGAAGGTATTACAGCACCGACGGTAAGGATATCTGCTGGATCATGATCCGCGCCTGCTTCGGTTCTGTTGCAAACATGGCCATTGTACCTATGCAGGACATTCTGGAGCTGGACTCCTGGGCCCGTTTCAACACCCCGGGCGTAGGCAGCGGCAATTGGTCCTGGCGCTATCAGCAGAAGGATTTGACGGAACATCTCGCCAGCCGGCTTTTCGAGACTGCGAAAATGTTCGGTCGTTAGATCCGGAAAGGCAAAGGTGAACTATGATTCGTCTGTTCTTTGCATTGCTTTGGACTGGACTGTCCCTGATCTTCTCCCTTCCGTTTCATCTCTACTGGAAGCATTTCGAGAAGAAGGACCCTCCCAAGCGTTGGCAGAAATCCTGGAAATTTGTACGCAGATTTTTCCGTGGTGTCATCTTCTGCGCAGGCACGAAGATCGAGATCCGGGGCGAAGAGAATCTGTCTGAAACCGAGTCTGCTCTCTTCGTTGCAAACCACAGAAGCTACTTTGACATCATCATCCTGCAGACTGTATCCAAGACTCCCATCGGATTCGTGGCAAAGAAGGAATTCCGTTCCTTCCCGCTGCTGCCTCTCTACATGGAGGACATCGGCAGTCTCTTCCTGGATCGGGAGAATGTCCGGGAGAGTCTGAAGACGATCAATGAAGGGACGAAACGGCTGGGGCAGGGATTATCCCTGGGCCTCTATCCGGAGGGAACCAGGAATCACACCGACGAGCTTCTGCCCTTTAAGCCCGGTGGATACCGTATGGCAGAGAAGTCTGACCGGCCCATCATTCTGGTGGCCCAGACGAATTTCGGAAAGATCTTTGAGGAGAATAAATTCCACGCACTCCGCCGGAGACATGTCATCATCGAATTTGACAAGCCGGTATATCCGTCCCGGATGGACCGCGAGGAACGCAAGGCCTTTTATGACAACATTCCGAACCGGATCCAGGAAATGCTGGACACCCACAAAAACAGTAAATCAAATTAAGAATTATCGGAGGAACACCCCATGAGTCCATGGATTATCATCGGAATCGTACTCGCCGTGCTGGTGATCGGCATGGTGGTTCTCTATTTCGTAGGGAACAAGATGCAGAAGAAGCAGCTGGATCAGAAGGAACAGATCAATGCAGCTGCACAGCCCACATCTATGTTTATCATAGACAAGAAGATCATGCCGATACGGGACGCCAAGCTTCCAAAGGTAGTTATGGATCAGCTCCCGAAGCGTTACCTGAAGGCCAAGGTTCCCATCGTAAAGGCAAAGGTCGGACCCCAGGTTGTGACACTGATCGCCGACGACGCCATTTTCGAGGATGTACCGAAGCATGGTGAAGTAAAGGCCATGGTCAGCGGCATCTACCTGGTAGGCGTAAAAACCCTTCATTCCAAGACCAGAAAGATGCAGCAGCAGGAAGAGCTGGACGAGAAGGGAAAGAAGAAGAAAGGCTCCTTCCGCAGCCGTATGGCAAAGCGTCAGGCCGACTACCAGAAGCAGCTTTCTGCCGAGCTGGAGAACCGAAAGACAAAGGAAGCCGAGAAGGAAGAGAAAGCAAAGAGAAAAGCAGAACAGGCGAGGGCAAAGAAAATTGTCGACTAATCATCAGACAAACGGAAAGGGACTGCAGCTGTTATTGGCAGCAGTCCCTCTCCTTATCTCTTTTTTAATATCGATCATATCCTATTTCGCCTCTGTTTTCATCCAGGGCGTTTTTAATCATGAGGATCTGTCCTCATCCAATCCGGCGGATGACGGTCCCACCTATCTGATCAACTATATCACCATGCTTGTGGTCTTCGGCTTCTGGTATATGATGATCCTTCAAAACCGGACAGATGCTCCGGAAATGGAATCGGAAACACCGAAGGCTTCGGATCAGGGGCGGAAGAAATCGGAGCATAAGTCCTCCGGGAGCTGGAATCCGGTAAAATACTGGTCCACCCGTCTCCCCGTGCTGCTCCTGCTGGGTTTCGGTATCCAGGTCCTGGGCAGCGCTGTCATTTCCATCCTATCCAATGCGGCACCGGACCTTTTCTCCTCCTACAAGGAGCTGATCCAGTCCATGTCCGGATCCGAGGCCAGCTGGATGACTGTATTCTCCGTCAGCCTTCTTGCACCCATAGCTGAAGAGCTGCTGTTCCGCGGCGTCGCCCTGAACTATGCAAAACGTGCGCTTCCCGTAAAGGCCGCCATCTTCTTTCAGGCCGTCCTCTTCGGGATCTATCATCTGAATCTGGTTCAATTCGTCTATGCGACTCTCATCGGCACACTGCTGGGTATGCTGGCACACCGGGCCGGAAGCGTCATTCCGGGGATCGTGCTCCATGTGATAATCAATGTAAGCGCTTATCTGATCCCGGCCGGCTTCATAGACAACATTCCCAAGGCTTCACTCAGTGCATTTCTGGCTCTCTGCGTGGTCATCGCCTGCTGCATCGCACTGTTCCGGCTTCCGAAGAAGAAAAGCGCCCGGAGTCAGCGTCGTTCATAAGCCATTTCGATCAACACCGGAATGTACTCCGACATGGGATGTCCCGCACGATCCATCAGCATCGGATACATGCTGATGGCAGTATGTCCCGGAATGGCATTGATCTCATTAAATACCACCCGGTTGGTATCCTTCTCCAGGAAGAAGTCCACCCTTGCCATGCCGAAGCAGTCACAGGCCTTGTAGATCCTGAGGGCGGTCTCACGCACTTCCTCCTCTGCTCCCTCGGGAAGCTCCGGATCCACAATGGTTTTGGATCCCGCGTCGTTGTATTTCGCATCATAATCATAGAATTCCGCAGCAGAAATGATCTCGCCCACGCCGGTTGCAAAGGTATCTCCTCTGTATCCGAACACGGCGCATTCAATCTCCCGTCCCACTATGGTTTCCTCTACCAGGATCTTTGAATCATGTTCAGCCGCGAGCTGAAGGCCGCGGACCAGTTCATCCCGGTTATGGGCTTTGGTGATCCCCACGGAGGATCCTGCGTTGGAAGGCTTGATAAATACCGGATACTCTCTCTCCTTCTCAATCCTTTCCACAACCTCATCCATATTCTCCAGCTCCCATGAACGCACCGGAACATAAGCCGCCTGCTGCACATGAACGCTGTCGGCGATCACCTTTGTAAAAAACTTATCCATGGTGACGGCGCTGGACAGATGCCCGCATCCGACATAAGGAATCTTTGCAGTCTCAAAGAGTCCCTGAACGGTCCCGTCCTCACCCCAGAGTCCATGCAGGACCGGGAATACCACGTCCACAGTCTCCCTCGTGATCTCCTCCCCGCGGATCAGAAGCAGCGTACGATCCGTCTCCGGAGAAAGGATCGCATGAACCTGGCTCTCCCGCCAGCTCCCGTCCTCCAGGGAAGCGAGTGACGGAGCCTTCAGCCAGGCGCCCTCCTTCGTGATGCCGATCAGGATCTGATCATAGGCATCCTGCGGAATGGCCTTCGATACCGAAAGTGCTGAGATCACGGAGATTTCATGCTCCGAAGACCTTCCTCCAAACAGAACCACTACTTTCTTTTTCATTGTCATCATCCTCCAACCTTTATCTGTCATTCTTCACGGAATCCTTCCTTCTAAGCGGAAACCGTGGCTACATATACCTGCTCTGCACCCGCCCGCAGCAGAACCTCCGTACAGGCATCTGCCGTTGCTCCTGTGGTATAAATATCATCCACCAGTATAACACAGGGCGGCGGCGTCCCCGCACCTGCCTGAAAAGCCGACCGAAGATTCAGGGACCGTTCCTCTCTGGACAGCTTCTTCTGCGCTACGGTATCCTCCGAACGGATCAGAAGCTCTTCCCGGACCGGGAGCCCCAGCTCTTCCGACATGGCTTCGGCGATGAGTGCCGCCTGATTATATCCCCTTTTCTTCCGTCTGTGGGGATGGACCGGAACCGGGACCAGGCAATCAGCCCCCAGCCCCATCAGACTGTCCCGAAAGCTCTGTGCCACCAGTCTCCCGTAGAAATCAGCATATTCCGCACGTCCATGATACTTCAGCGCCGCCATGGCATCCGAAACCGGAGGCACATACTGAAGCGCCGGAAATGCTCTGCGGAACAAATGCTTCCTTCTGTTACAGTCATTGCAGTATTCTTCCTCTTCCCGCTCCACAGTCCTGCCGCAGCAGAAGCATCTGGGCTCCCGGAACCGGGGAAGGCCCTGTCTGCATTCCGGGCAGGCCCCGGTGGTCCCGTAGGGCAGAACCCGGTCACATACTGCGCAGCGCGGCGGGAAAAGAATATCAAGTGATTTCTTCCAGTTCATGTTCCTCCCTGATCCGAAGGGTCAGGCTGGTATACCGCTGCTGTTCGCTTTCATTATCGATCATCCGGTCGATCATGGACAGCTGTCCCACCAGTACCACCATTTCACGCGCCCGGGTCACAGCCGTATACAGCAGGTTCCGGTTTAGGAGCCTTTCCGGCCCCGAATAAAGCGGAATGATCACTGCCGGATATTCGCTCCCCTGAGATTTGTGAATGGTGATGGCAAAGGCATGCTCCAGCTCATCGATCATGGAAAATGGATAACGCGCCACCCGGCCGTCTTCAAACCTGACCTCTACAACTTCATCAAATTCATTCATTTCTGTGATCCGTCCCATGTCTCCGTTGAAGACTCCGATGCCTTCCTCTTCCACATAGGAGGTTTCTGCAGAAGCCGGAATCTTCCATTCCAGCTTATAGTTATTCCGGATCTGCATCACCTTGTCGCCTTCACGAAAGATCAGTTCCCCGAACTTTCTCTCCCTTTTGCCGGGGGAAGGAGGATTCAGCGTCTTCTGCAGTCTTCGGTTCAGTGCTTCCACACCCAGATCATATTTTCGCATGGGAGTCAGCACCTGGATCTCCTCCGGGGAAACCCCCAGATATCCCGGAAGATTCTTCGTCAGAAGCTGTTCCAGCTCACGGCCTGTGGCTTCCGTTCCATTTCTCGGGATGAAGAAGAAATCCTTATTCTTATTGCTGATCTCCAGATGCTCGCCGTTTTTGATCTTATGTGCATTGCTCACGATCTGGCTTTCCCCGGCCTGTCGGAAAATGGTGGTCAGCGTGGTCACGGGGAAGCAGTCACTGGCTATGATATCATGCAGTACATTTCCCGCGCCCACGGAGGGCAGCTGGTCGATATCTCCCACCAGGATCAGCCTGGTTCCGTACGCCACCGCCAGGAGCAGGGAATGAAACAGGCTTGCATCCAGCATGGATGCCTCATCGATGATCACCGCATCACACTCCAGCGGGCATTCCTGATTCCGGGCAAAATACGGCCTCCGGTGGTTCTCGCCTCCCGGCTCGCCGGCAAATTCCAGAAGCCGGTGGATGGTTCTGGCCTTCACCCCCGTGGCCTCGGTAATGCGCTTCGCCGCACGTCCGGTGGGCGCTGCCAGCTCAACCTCCATTCCGTTGTTCTCAAAATAACGGATCACCGCATTGATAATGGTGGTCTTACCGGTTCCGGGGCCTCCCGTGATCACAGCCACGCCGGAACAGATGGATGTCTCCACCGCCCTTCGCTGTTCCGGATCCAGTGTGATGGAGAGGCTTCGTTCCACCGCTCCAATGGCCTCATCCAGCTCATCCTCCGGAAGGTCATAGGTGAGACAGAGCTGAGACAGGAGTCGTGCACTTTCCTTCTCATTCTGATAATTCCACCAGGTATAGACCGCCGTGACCGACGGACTTTCCGGATCCGGACTGATATTCTTCAGAACCAGCTTCCGGTCCATGGCCATATCCATCAGCTCATCCCTGGTCCGATCCTCAAAGGATTCCCAGTCAGAGTCCATATTCATGACCTGATAGGTCAGATACAGAAGCTGCTGCTCCGGAAGGAAGATGTGCCCTTCGTTCATCGCCTGATTCAGCACATAGAGAATGGCAGAGCGAAGGCGGTACAGACTGTCCGGAGCCACGCCGACAGCGGCTGCGATCTCATCAGCCCGCCGGAATCCGATCCCCGGAATATCCTCAACCATCTGATATGGATTTTCTTTGATCACGGAGTAGACACCCTTACCATAGATTTCATAGATTTTCAACGCAAGATTTGCGCGGATGCCGTATTTGGTGAGGTAGATGACCACCTCTTGAAATTCATGATTTTCCTGATAGGATACTGCGATATCCTGAGCCTTCTTCGGGGATATCCCTCTGACCTCGGCCAGCCGTTCCGGTTCCTCGGAAATGATCCTCAGGGTATCCTCACCGAAGGTCTTTACGATCCGCTTCGCCAGAACCTCCCGGATCCCCTTCACGAGACCGGAGGCCAGATATTTCTCTATGCCCATAAGATCCGTAGGCATGGAGAGTTCAAACGTCCGGACCTGAAACTGGATATCATACTGGGGATGATGTACATAGTCCCCTTCCGCCTGGATATACATCCCCTCATAAACGCCGGCCAGGGTTCCTACAAAGACCTCTTCCCCTTCCGTCGTTTCAACGGAAAAGACCGTGTAACCGGTCTCTTCGCTTCTGTAAATGATTTTTTCGATGTATCCCTCGCACACCATTGTACCTTAGGCTCCAGTTACCCGATCGTTTTATTTATCATCATCAATGTATTCCACATATTTACCGGTTCCGATGGCCACAGCCGACAGCGGATCCTCCGCCGTCATGGTGGTGATCCCCGTCTTCTCTTCGATCAGCTGCTCCAGCCCGTGCAGAAGCGCTCCGCCGCCGGTCAGCACGATCCCGCGATCTGCTATATCCGCCGCCAGCTCCGGAGGAGTCTTCTCCATCACGGAATGCACCGCTTCCACGATCTGTCCTGTTGGTTCCCGGAGAGCTTCCTCGGTCTCATCCGATGTGATCAGAACGGTCTTCGGAAGGCCGGTCACCAGATTTCTGCCGCGGACATCCATGGAAATGTTTTCCGGCCGCTTATAGCAGGTTCCTACATTGATCTTAACCTCCTCCGCCGTACGGTCACCGATCAGAAGATTGTGTCTCTTACGGATGTAACGGATGATCGCCTCATCAAAATCATCGCCTGCCACCTTAATGGACTGGCTCACCACCGCACCGCGCATGGAGATCACCGCAATATCCGTGGTTCCGCCGCCGATATCCACCACCATATTTCCTACCGGACGGACGATATCGATCCCCGCGCCGATGGCCGCCGCGATGGGTTCCTCGATAATGGTAACATCTCTGGCACCCGCATTATAGGTGGCCTCCTCAACTGCTCTTTTCTCAACCTCGGTCACACCGGAGGGCACACAGACGCAGATCCGGGGACGCCGGCCGAAGAAATTCCGTCCTACGGCTTTCCGGATGAAATATTTCAACATTTTCTCTGTGGTGGTATAATCCGAAACCACTCCGTGGCGAAGAGGCCGGATCGCGATGATATTTCCGGGTGTACGTCCCAGCATAAGTCTTGCTTCTTCACCGATCTCCACGATCTTCTCCAGATCCTTATCGTAAGCAACCACGGAAGGCTCCCGCAAAACCACGCCTTTTCCCTTCACGTAAACCAGAATACTCGCGGTACCCAGATCGATACCGATATCTGCGCTTGCCATTCTATATCCTCCTGAAAATCCTCTAATCCTGTGCAATACGGAGCAGGACGGCGATCGCCTCCGTTCCGTCAACCCATTCCACCGGAATCTCGGTCACATCATAGATCCCGCTGAATTCATTGATATATCTGCGCCATTTCCGGATACCTCTGTCAGCCACAGGCTTCTCAAGCAGCGTTCCCGGATAGCTCTCATATTCTTCCTTCCCGTCCGGAATGATCCTCCGGGAATCCTGACCGACGAAATCAAAGCCCAGCTGCCGGTTCAGTGCCGAATTTGAGAAGAGCACCTTGCCGCTCTCCTTGTCCCGGACAAAAATATGGATGGCCAGCTGATGGAATACCTCCAGCAGGTCGCTGCCGGAGCTGCCGTTCTTCCCCATCCCTCTTCTGAAGGAAATGCATTCACTCATCATACGGGAGATCATTTCCGCGAACAGGATCTCCGACTCCGTCCAGATCCTCTCTCTTCTGGTCTCAAGAAATACCAGCTTTCCGATGGATTTCCCGCCGACACGGATGGGATAGATGATCGCTGCACGTGCAAATCCCTGGAATACGCTGACCCGGATCCGGTTGGTCATGGATTTCTGATCCACCACATATCCGTCCTCCGAAATCCTGTTTCTCTCGTCCTCTCCGAAGGCCTCGAAGTTGATCTCCTTGGGCATGGTTCCGTCATAGCTCACATAATCATCTACCGCCCCGAAGCTTCCGCTTGTACTGTTCCTCATCATCAGAAATGCATAGTCGATGTCCAGGACATTTTTCGCCTCCTGAAGGATCACATGAACCGCATCCACGGAATCCCCGTGGATCAGATCCTGCAGCTTCATGATCACCGCCTTCTGCTGGTGCTCAAACTCCAGCAGTTTCTCCATTTCCTTCTCCCGCTTATTTCTGCGTCCGCTGACCACGGTACGCTGGATATATCCGCTGACCAGCTCCGCCAGACGATACTGTTCCCGGGATGCGATCCTGAGGGCCGCTGTCTGGGATTTATCATGGGCACAGAGCATCCAGGTGGCCAGATGAACTCCATTTACCATAAGGGGCACTGCAGAAACCCGGCTGTCCGGATTCCCGTCATCCAGCTCCATATAAACCGGCTGATCCTGCATCAGGGCAGACCGCTTGATGCTGTCAAACATTTCCTGATTCTCCGGGCGTTCAAACATATCATAGTAATGCCCCAGATATGCCTCCGGTCCTACCGGCGGAAGCAGGGAATGTCCGTCCTGATCCACCACGGTGGAATACAGGCCGTAGGCATTTGCATAGATCCCGAAGATCTCACTCAGATCATCCTTGCGGAACACATCCTTGGTAATGATCATGGTGGCGGAATCCTTCCGGTTGCGCTCCGCCGCTATATCCTCCTTCGGAACCATGATCTCATGAAAAATATACTCGATCAGATAATAATCCGCATCAAAATCGATATACTGCGAGGAAACATCCACATTCCGGATCACCGCGTCATCTCCCACCAGGCGGACCCGATAGGTGAAATCCGTATGCTTTTCGGCGGCGATACTTACCGCATCGATGAATCCGTTCCGATCCTCCGGATGGATATAATCCTTCGGGAGACGGAAGCCCCCCTTCAGACTGTCCAGATTCATGCCAAGCTGTTTTACATTTTCGGAAATGTATTCCAGCTTCGTCCGGGTTACCGGCTCATCCTTCGTATATTTCATTACGACCACGCAGCTGTTTGACATCTCCAGCGCGCGCACCAGATAGTTCTTCGTCCGGTCCAAACCGGTCACCCCCTTTACACCAAAAAGCAGGGTAGCAATCCCTGCTTTTCGTCGTATGTTTGATTCCTATGTCTCTTACGAGAAAATCTTACTGATTCAGATCGCCGAAAGCACCGTCTGTCAGTTCCTTTGTCTTCTTCACAGCACCCACAACCTGATCCACGGAATCCTGCAGCTGTGATACAAACTCACTGATGCTCTCACATTCACGCTTCACCTGTGAGCGTGTCATATAGACTTCCTCTCTGGTCTTCTGCTTCAGTGCCTCGCACTCAGCCTCGGTCTCCGTCTTCAGCTTCTCGCACTCGGCCTCGGTCTCCGTCTTCAGTCTCTCACATTCAGCCTCGGTGGAGGACTTCAGATTATCGCAGTAGGTCTCCGTATTCAGCTTCTGATTCGCACAGTCATAGCTGGTGGTAGATCTCTGACGCTCACATTCCGTCTCCGTGGTCTCCTTCAATTCCCTGCAGGACTCTTCCGTCTCGGATTTCAGCTTCTCACATTCCGAAGTGGTGCTGTTCTTCAGAGCCTCGCACTGATCATGGGTATCCTGCATCATCTTCTCCAGCTCTGCAGCTACCTCGCTCTTCTTGGTGGCACATTCCCGCTCTGTATCCCTAACCATCCGGTCAGCCCGCATCTGCGCATCCAATGCTACCTTGCTGACGGACTCATACTTCGCCCTGTAATCCTCTTCATTTGCCTCATAATCAGCCAGCTTGGCATGGAGCATATCCAATTCATCTCTCAGATCGGTGTTTGCTTCTTTCAGATTATCCACGGTCGCCTTGGATTCGTTCATGTTTACTTCACGCATCTTTCTCAGGCTGTCTACCGTCTCACCCAGCTTTACTGTAGTCTCCTTCAACTGGGCTATCTGCTTCTCGTAATCCTCCTGCATCTCGGAAATATAATTCTCAACTGCCTTTTTATCATATCCGCCGAAGGACACTGTTTTCAAATCGAATTCCATGATAAAACCCCTTTCTGACATCTAACCGTCACAAATAATCTTCGCTTACAAAGTATATCACATCCGCTTGTGATATGCACCTGGTTTTTTCAGTTTCTTCTTTTTTTTCGGTCCCTTCCGCATACCGCTTCCCACGCCGGTTTCACAGGGATCATCCGCGGCGGGTTTCAGAGTGATACCTTGTGGATTCCGATGATATGTGGTAGAATACCCTATGATCTTGCGCCGGGCTCACGCCCTGCAGAAAGAAGGAAGAAAGGGTACAAAATGAAGAAAC
Source organism: uncultured Lachnospiraceae bacterium (assembly GCA_902796375.1). GTDB lineage: Bacteria > Bacillota > Clostridia > Lachnospirales > Lachnospiraceae > Eubacterium_Q. The sequence goes on from CADBOW010000119.1 coordinate 17,993, forward strand.
GAATCACGGCCGGCATCCTCATGCTTGTCCTGATCGCCGGGCTTATGACCGGATGCGGGACCAACAAGGAAAGCCAGTTTCAAAGCTACGTACAATCTCTGATCACTGCAAATTACCTGGGCACATCAGATGAATATATCAAGACCACCGGCGTCAACGAAGCAGATGCCGAAGCTCTGTATCTGCAGAATGTAAGCCGCCTGTCCAACAACCTGATCGCCTATTACGGGCTGGAGATCGGAAATGATTCGGAAATGGCCCCCCGCATGACGGAGGTGTCCAAGCTGATCTACAGCAAGATCCGGTTTGAGGTATCTCCTACCCGGATGGAGAACGGGATCTACTATGTGGA
>CADBOW010000120.1 GCA_902796375.1 uncultured Lachnospiraceae bacterium
GCCGGAGTGTGGTAGGAGAAGGTGAGATCATGTGGAAGAGGAAGAAGGCGGAAGCTTCATATGATAAGGAGCGGTTTCAACCCGCTTTGAAGACCAGCATCTGTACGGGAGAGCGGGTCGCTGGGCTGATCGAGCTGGAAAACCGGAAATTCCATGATATCCGCCTGATCCGAAGTGATAAGGAGCTGGCATCCTTCTGCCGGGAATACGGCATCACGGAGGAGCAGCTGAAGAAGATCGTGTAGCGAGGAAGCCTGTATGGGAAGCGCGTGCGGGGAAGCCTATACGAGGAATGTGCGAGAGGAAGCCTATACGAGGAACGTGCGAGAGGAAGCCTGTACAAGGGTCGTGTAGGAAGGATTTATTTTCGGGGAACGTACCGGGAGGGCAGAATATGGATCAGGCAATTGTTCAGAAGCTGTTACAGAAAGCCGGGGAGGCCAGGAAGAATGCCTATGCGGTATATTCCGGATATACGGTAGGCGCGGCTGTTCTGGCGGAGTCCGGGGAGATCTACGGAGGATGCAATGTGGAAAATGCATCCTACGGACTTACCATGTGTGCGGAGCGGAATGCAGTTTTTGCTGCAGTGGCGGCAGGAGAGAGGAAGCTCTGTGCCGTACTGATCGTGGGACCTCCGGACGGAGAGAAGCCGTATCCCTGCGGAGCCTGCCGTCAGGTTCTGGCGGAATTTGCCGAAGAACCGGGTATGCCTGTACTTGTGGCAGCTCCGGACGGCACCTGCGAGGAGTACCGGCTGGATGAGCTTCTGCCCTATAGCTTTCAATTATAATTCACAGTTCGCAGGATGGACGCCCTTGGGACTGAGCCGGATTGGGACAGATGAAGAACGGCAGGGAGGAAGAAGAGATGCATCAGCTGCATGAGATCATATTGGCATCCGGATCGCCGAGAAGAAGAGAGCTTCTTACCCAGGCGGGACTGCATTTTACCGTAATGACTGCGGATGTGGATGAAACGCCCACGGAGACGGAACCGAAGGATGTGGTGGAGGAGCTGTCCCGTCGAAAGGCCGAGGCCGTGGCGGCCATACAGCATACCATAAAAGAAAAAGCCACCATCGTGGCTGCAGATACCATTGTAGCGTATCGGGGAGAAATCCTGGGAAAGCCCGGGGATGAGGAGGATGCAATCCGGATGCTGATGAAGCTGTCGGGAGAGACACATCAGGTATTTACCGGCGTCACCCTGCTGCTGCCGGAGGGAAGAAGGATAACCTTCTCAAATGAAACCCATGTTTGCTTCTATCCGCTGACGGAAGCGGAGATCCGGGATTATGTGGCAACTGGTGAACCGCTGGATAAGGCAGGAGCCTATGGGATCCAGGGCAGGGGCGCCCGCCTGGTGGAATCCATCCGGGGAGACTATAACAATGTGGTGGGATTCCCGCTGGCACATTTCCTGCGGATCATGGTTGAGGCGGGAGAGCTGGACTGGGATCCGGAGGCCCGTGGACAAGACTAGAAAGAAGCTCCGGACCGGCTTCTAAACTCTGATCTTCGGATCATCACCGGACAGCTCCGTAAAATCCCGGATGGTCCGGATCACACCTGGGGTATTCTCCGGGATGGTTCCCGGCATATCCGTGATGACATGTACGATATTTCTGATGCCTGCGGCATAAGCAGACTGGATCCCCACCAGAGAATCCTCGAAGGCAAGACAGAACTGCGCCGGGATCCCGATCAGGCTTATGGCATGCTGATAGAGAGCCGGATGCGGCTTTCCGGGCATGGATTCGGATGCATTGGTGATATGATCCCAGTCAAACCAGCGGAAGAGCTCGAACTCGTCAAAATACATCGTCATATTCGACGGCGGTGCAGAGGATGCGATGGCCATGGGGACGCCGGCATTCTTCAGATAGTCCAGAAATGTTTCCAGTCCCGGGGCCAGCGGCGGCTGATCCTTCATCACCATATTTCGATAGATCCGTTCCTTCTCTTCCTGAAACTGCCAGATCATGGCATCCGTCAGACCTTCTCCCAGAAAATGATCCAGAATCTCACGGGATCCCTTCCCGTCGATATAGAGGGCCACGTCCTCTTCCGTCAGTTCCTTCATGGAGAGATCCTCCACACAGCGCTTCCATGATTCCAGGTGATATTTCCGGTCAAAGAGCATGGTGCCGTTGAAATCAAAAATTACCCCGATAGAATCCATAATTCCTCCGTGACAGATTTAAGCAGGGCCTCGTCAGGAAAATGATGAGGTGCATGTCGTATGGTTACAGCAGTTCAAACCACTGCAGGATCAGCTCCGTGACATAAACGGTAAGACAGGCGGCCAGGGCCACCGTGGTCAAGGACCGTTTCTTCAGCGCCAGCAGGATCGCAACCCCGAAGCCCATGGCGGCGGATATTACGGATCTGGTTGCGGTAAAGATCGCCGGGATGGTCATGGCGGTAAGAACTGCAAATGGTATGTAATACAAAAAGGAACGTATGAACCGGTTCTGAATCTTATGGCGGACTGCAACAAAGGGCAGTACCCGGATCAGATAGGTGGAACCGGCCATCAGAAGCAGATATAGAAAGAAAGTGGAGGTGGTCATTTCGCTGCCTCCTTTCTTTCTGTATCCTCTGAAGGAGAGGATCCTTCGGAGACGCTGTCTTCCTCATCGGGAAGCGGCCGCAGGATCGCGGCTACCACCGCTGCAAGAATGGCGGCGATACTGACGGCGATGCCCGAGGATACATTTTTCAGGATCGGCGTGTAGGTGAACAGGATGCTGATGGCCGCAGCGATCCCCACAGCCAGCAGGACGGACCTGTTTTCCTTCGCCGGAGGTACTACGATGGCTACGAACATGCCGTAAATGGCAAGTCCCAGGGCGCTCATGACGGAAATCGGAAGAACCTCACCCAGAGATGCTCCCAGCACGGTTCCCAGGGTCCAGCCGATCCACGGAAGGGTGGAAAGACCGAAGAAGAAGGCCCGGGTCACTACCCGGCGCGTCATAGCCACTGCGAAGATCTCATCTGTAATGAAGAAGCCCAGAAGCCATTTCCAGATCCCCCGGAAGCGTTCATCCAGCTTCTGGGACAGGGAAATGGACATAAAGGAATACCGGACGTTTATGGTCAGCTGAGAGATCAGCATATCCAGATAAAGTCCGGGGGTACTCATAAGCTGGATCCCGGCGAACTGCCCGGCGGAGGTGACAGTGGTGAGAGACACCAGTGCTGCCTGCCAGGCCGACAGTCCGTATTTCACAGCTATGATCCCAAATGTAAATGATACGGACAGGTATCCCAAAGCTATGGGTATGCCTGCCCGAAGTCCGTATTTGTAATTCATGATCGAAATCCCTGAGATTGTATTATGTCAACTACGGAAGAGATTCATTTCCGGGAAATGCATTCGTCAGTCCGCCAGCTTCATATCGCCGGTCTTAACCCAGCCCAGCTTCCGAACCCCTTCATTGATGAGAAGGGAAAGGACGGCGGGAAGGACGAAGCAGATCAGTACAAGTCCCACCCAGTCAAAGGCGGTGATCGCATCCTTGGCACCGGTGGATACATCATTTACCCAGCCGGTATATACTCCGATCTGTCCCACCAGACCGCAGGTACCCATACCGGAGGAAACCGGTGCACCGTTCATCTTCAGCTCGAAGAGGCAGGTGGCAAGGGGGCCGGTGATGGCGGAAGCCAGGGTCGGTGCGATCCAGATCCGCGGATTCTTTATGATATTCGGCATCTGCAGCATGGAGGTTCCCAGTCCCTGAGAGATCAGACCGCCCCAGCGGTTCTCACGGAAGGAGATCACGGCGAAGCCGATCATCTGTGCGGAGCAGCCTGCAACAGCGGCGCCGCCGGCCAGTCCCACCAGTCCGAAGGAGGCACAGATCGCTGCCGATGATATGGGAAGCGTCAGAGCGATACCCACCGATACGGATACGATGACTCCCATGAAGAAGGGCTGCAGATCGGTTGCATCCATGATCCGTTCGCCGATCCACATGGCGCCTGTTCCGATGGGAGGTGCGATGAGCCAGGACAGGAAGATGCCGGATCCGATGGTAACCAGCGGAGTGACCAGAATATCCACCTTGGTTTCCTTTGAAACCACCTTTCCCAGCTCAGATGCGATGATGGCGATGAAAAGCACTGCCAGAGGTCCTCCGGCTCCCCCCAGCGCATTTGCGGAGAAACCAACCGTGACCATGGAGAACAGAACCAGCGGGGGGCATTTTAAAGCATGCCCTATGGCAACGGCCATGGCAGGACCGCTCATGGCGGAGGCCAGTCCTCCCACGGTGTAGTCTTTCCCTGCTATGGTTGCGACTGTGGAGTTGAGAAAACCGATATCGAACTGTTTTCCGATGGTATCAATGATGGTACCGATCAGCAGGGAACAGAATAGACCCTGTGCCATGGCACCCAGTGCATCGATACCGTAACGACGGAGGGAGATCTCGATATCCTTCCGCTTCAGAAATGCTTTGAACTTTTCCATAATGTCTCCTTGTTTCATTTTCACTTATTTCTTATGGCCTGAAACAGTCCGGGAGATATAATAGCACATTCTTTCGGTTTGCACAAGAATTGGAATCGTGTATAATTAGGGATGGATTTCAAACGCAAAAAGGGGGTTAAAAAGATGAATCCATTGGAAATGATGCAGTTTGGAAACAAGATCAATACATTCGGTCAGCAGCACCCGAAGGTGGTGGCATTCCTGAAGGAGAACAATCACCTGATGAAGCAGGGGGCGGTGCTGGAGTTTCGGATCACCACGCCGGAGGGAAAGAGTGTGGTGACCAATATGCGTATGACGGCGGATGACGAGGCTTTGGTAGAAGCGATTAAACGGATCAAGGGGTAATTATGCGGAAGGATGTTGTGGCGTCGGCCATACTGATTGCCGCCCTGGTACTTGCGGGCGGTTTTTATACATGGGTTTCCTGTATCATTTCCATAGTGCTTCTGGTCCTGATCCTGCTGCGGATCTATAAGGAGAAGAAACTTCTGATCCTCCGGAATCCCTTCGGGATCGCGGTGACGGTGGTGGGGGTGTTCTATCTTCTGGTGTGCCTGTGGGCAGTGGATCGGGGGATGGCCCTGTTCGGCTTCTTTAAGTTCCTTCCCTTCCCGCTGTTTCTGATCTATCTGGAGCAGGCGGAGGTGGACAGGCAGAAGCTGATACGGCTTCTTCCGCCGGTGGGAACGATCGTTACGGTCCTGACCTTTGTGATGAGTCAGTTCCGGGTATTTGATCTGGTGGTAACGGAAGGCCGTCTGGGGGGAAGCTTTCAGTATCCGAATACCTTCGCCGTATTTCTGCTGATGGCGGCCCTTGTGGCGCTGGAAAATGTATATAAGAAGGATTATTTCCAGCTCCTTTATTTCGCAATCCTGTTGTTCGGGATCTATCAGACAGGGAGCAGAACAGTTTACATAATCACGACGGCGGCACTGCTGGCCATGGTGATTTTCTCGGGACTCCGCCTGCGGAACAAGCTGATCATCTGCGGTGCGGGTATCGGAGCGGTGGCAGCTGCGGTACTGATGCTGGGAGGAAGACTTGCGGAGATCTCGCTGGACTCCAGTACATTTCTCGGAAGACTCCTCTACTACAAGGACGGCCTGGGAATCATTCTGAAGCATCCCTTCGGCCTGGGTTACCACGGATACTTTTTTGTGGAGAAGCAGTATCAGACGGGAGTTTACAATGTCTTAAACATACACAATGATGTACTGCAGCTGATCCTGGATATCGGGATCCTTCCGGCGCTCCTGTTCTTCGGAGTCTATGTTTATTACATTGTACGGGCGATCCGTCAGAAGGATCGCTGCAGGGCGGTGGTTCTGTCGGCCCTGCTCCTGCATGTTTTCTTCGATTATGATATGCAGTTTCTCTCGATCCTGTTTCTTATGGTCCTCTTCATTGATGACAGGAGGGGCATTTCCAGGGAGAAGATCTCCGGTCTGTCCCGTGGATTCTTTACCCTGCTCTCGTTGCTCTGTGCCGCGGGCAGTGTGATCCTCGGCATTTCGGACTACCTCTATACGGTCCGAAGCTATGAGAGTTCGTACCAGATCTACAACGGGAACACCATGTCGGAGGCATATACCCTGCGGGATCTGACGGACAATCAGGAGCTTCGGGAACGGTCTCAGGATGTCGTAAACAGGAATCAGGAACTGTATGTGGGTTATATCTATCTGGCAAAAAGCTGTCTCCAGGAAGGAAATGTTTCGGAGTATATCCGGTATTCCTCCCTGGCGCTGGAGAAAGCACCCTTTGAATATCAGATTTATGAGGATTATGCCACGGTACTGATCTACTCGGCCGGGAAATACATGGAATCGGGAGACCGGGACAGTGCAAAGGCATGTGTGGATGAACTGGACAGGATCGTAACGCTGCTGGCCGGTCTGGAGGAGAAGGCGGATGCCATCGCGTGGAAGATCAACGATACGCCCGTGACAAAACTCCCGGATGCGACCATGAGAAACATTCGGAGCCTGAAGGAACAGTTAAAATGAGTGAGCGGAAACGGAAAATGAAATACATCAGCAGGGCAAGGTGCATCGGGATCATCGGAACGGCGCTTGCCGCATTGATCCTGATCCTGGTGGGAAGTCTTCTGGACCGGAAATACGAGAACAGCATTAAAAATGTGACGCTGCTGAAGAAGGACGGTACGGTTCTTGCGAAGATCCGCAGGGAGCAGGAGCAGATCATCTTTGACTGTGACGTGAGCTATATGCCCTATGTGGGTATCGCCTGGGAGGAAGCAAAGGAGAAGCTGGGAGAGGAACAGCTCTTCGAGAAGGAGGCTTCCGTGGCCACCTTCTTCGA
>CADBOW010000121.1 GCA_902796375.1 uncultured Lachnospiraceae bacterium
AAGACCAAGACCTGCAGGAACGCTGATGGTTACGAAGAAGGACATGATCGGCATGATCATCATAAACTTCTTCATGGACTTCATCTGCTGATCCTGCTGCGGATCACCTGTAGACTGTGTAGGAGCAACCTTCATGGAAAGGAACTGGAACAGGAATGCCGATATAGGGATGATCAGCGCCCATGTCCAGGCCCAGCCCGGTGCATCTGACAGATTGATTCCCAGAATGAAATCATTGGATGCTACAATATCACTTTTGTTTGCTGCAATCGAGGATACAACATCCGGGCTTTTTGAGAATACACCTGACAGCTTATCCAGCGTCTCTCCGCCGCATTTTGCAAGAACATCGATAACTGAATTGGAAGTTAACTGGTCAGGAACGGTTACTCTCGTGATCCCGTTGTTTGTTACAAAATCAGCAAGTGTCTGGCGTGCGCCGTCCACCTTCATGATCGCAGCTGCAATCGGTTCATACAGAGCCTTGATCTTATCAACGTAAGCAGGAATATTCTGGATTACATTGTAAAGAGAAAGGAAGATGGGAAGCTGGATCAATGCGGTAAGACAACCTGCACTGGTCTTGATCCCGTACTTTTTCTGTAATGCTCTGGTTTCACTCGATTTTGCAAGAAGAGATGCATTATCCTTCTTCCCTTTGTACTTCTTGTTGATCTTTGCAAATTCAGGTCTCAGATAGGCCTGGACCTTGGAAGACCTGGTGGTACGAATGGATAAAGGAAACATAAGCAGACGGATAATGATCGTAAATACAATAATACTCAGAGCAATGGAAACGACTCCCATATTGCTGAATAAATTGTAAATGCCGTTCATAACCCATCCAAGCAGCTTAGAAAGATTTCCTAATAAAAAACCGCTTGCTTGTGTTAAATACATTTTTTTCTCCTTTTAAGGAACCGGATCATACCCACCTTTACCGAAGGGGTTGCAACGAAGGATCCTCCAGACAGTCAGTCCGGTGGCCTTGAAAAAACCATACTTCTCATATGCCTGAAGCGCATACTCCGAGCAGGTGGGATAGAATATACAGGTTCCGTGCCCCTTCATTTGGGACAGATACTTTCTGTAAAATTTGATCAGACGAATAATGATCTTCTTCATATAATACCCTCAGTCAGGGATTTCCTTCTGGGAGACTGTTTTACAGATATGATGTCTTCTGCATAGATACAGAAACGACTTCTCCACATCCCAATAGGATTTCCCCTTCACGGAACTACGGGCAACGACTACGATATCGATGCCCTCCTTCAGTTCATCCTTATGCAATCGATAGCTTTCTCTGATCAAACGGGTGATTCTGTGTCTTACGACACTGTTTCCAACCTTTTTACTTACAGAGATCCCAATTCTACTGTATGCAGTCAGGTTGTCGGCTACATACATCACTAAATACTGATCGGCAAACGATTTTCTGTGGTTATACACCCTGCCGTAATCTCTGTAGTTTTTTAGTGAAATAATGTTCTTCACTATTCCTCCATTAAGCAGAAAGGGTCTTTCTACCTTTTGCTCTTCTTGCTGCTAAGACCTTGCGTCCGTTCGATGTACTCATTCTCTTGCGGAAACCGTGAACTTTTGCTCTGGATCTCTTCTTCGGCTGAAATGTCATTTTCATGGCTGATATCTCCTTTCCTGATATTTTCTCTTTCCCTCATCTGATGAGGGAAAACCTACAATATTCTATTAAAAACCATAGCAAAAGTCAAGTAAAACCTGGATTTTTCCGGCTTTATCCCCTGTTTGACATTCTGTACAAATTGTTTTGTGCATATTTACAAGGGTTTACGTAATTATCCACACTTTGTTATTAGTTTGTTGATAACTTACTTATTATCTGTTGATACACATTTTATTACTGAGAAAAATGACACATTTATTTGCCTTATTCCGCCTTCCAATTATCGACAGTATAAAAAACCCATTTTACATAACTTTCGTGGCTGAAATGGGCAGAATGCCTTGTGATTTACCGCATTTTGTAGTATAGTATTACTGTATGTTTTTATGCGTTTTTGGCAGAAGGATGGTTAATTTACGGACATGAAGGAACAGATTATTGAAAAATGGGATAATATCCTGCATCTTCTGGAAACTCAGTATGATGTTTCCAGAATTATCATTGACACCTGGATCAGATCTTTGGAAATCTATGAAGTAAAAGATAATGTGGTTTATTTTTATGTAGATGAAAAAAGAGGATCTCATGGTGTAGAATATCTCCATAAGAAGGGCTATGACAGCTTCCTTCTTTCTTCAATCCGAGAGATCTTAAATGATTCCAATATCGAAATCGTGATAGATGAAAAATCTTCCTATATAAATAGGAAGATATCCGACAGCAATCCGTCAGAGCAGAAGGATGAACTTCCTTATAACTCTGCTTATTATGATGCGATCAAGAAGGGAAATCTGAACCATAAATATACATTTGAGAATTTTATCGTAGGTGACGGAAACAAGCATGCTTTTGCCACCTGTGTTGCAGTAGCGGATGAACCCAGTCAGGACAATTTCAATCCTCTGTTTCTTTACGGAGGCTCCGGACTCGGAAAGACACATCTGATCCAGTCCATAGCGCATTATATTCTGCAGCACAATCCGGGAACCAGCGTCCTCTATGTTACATCCGAAGTATTTACCAATGACATTATTTCATCCATCCAGAACAATAAGATGGATGAATTCCGTGAGAAATATCGTCAGGTAGACGTTCTTATCATTGATGATATCCAGGAGATCATCGGACGTGAGAGAACCCAGCAGGAATTCTTCAATACCTTTAATTTCCTGTATGAGGCCGGGAAGCAGATCATCATTTCATCTGACCGTCCTCCGAGAGAAATCAAATCCCTGGATGAAAGACTTCGTTCCAGATTTGAATGGGGCGTTCCCATTGATATTCATGCTCCTGATTATGAAACCCGTATGGCCATTCTTAAGAACAAGGCCGAGCTGGCCGGTATGTCGAATATTCCGGAAGAGGTATTCAAATACATAGCCGAGAATATCGTATCCAATGTGCGCGAGCTGGAGGGAGCTCTGAATAAGATCAGCGTATATTCCAAGCTCTCCCATGATACCGTCGATGTGGAGATGGCAAAGGATATGCTGAAGGATCTGATCTCCAAGGATACCAACATCGCCATCACTCCGGAAAACATACTGAATATCGTAGCCGAGCATATGAACATTTCCGTTGATGATATCAAATCCAGGAAGCGGAGTGCGGATATCGCCATCGCAAGGCAGCTTGTAATGTATCTTTCCAGAGAGCTTACGGATAAAAGTCTTCAGGCAATCGGTGATACCGTAGGCGGTAAGGATCATTCCACCGTTTACAGCGGGATCATGAGGATCACCGAAAAGCTGAATGAGGATCCTCAGTTTGCCGGTACGGTTTCCGTGATCCGGAAGAAGATCAATCCACATGACAGCCTGAGCTGATCCATACTTATAAACAAATTGTTTGTAAATTGGTGTTTATAATATTTTGTTTTGATTTGATAAGCGGAAATCCACTCCATCATTTCCGTATCTTATCAAAACACATCCAAAGAGAATCCAAGCTTCCGTGGGAAGGATAATAACATGGATTTTCCTTGAAATATAAGGGATAAACACACTTTTCAACATATCAACAACACTTATTATTATTACTACTGTATTCAATATATATTATATTTAGCGCCGGAAGGGCAGGGAGGAACCAGAAGTAAATGAGAATCAAATGTAATAAGAATCTTTTGACAACCGGTATCAATATTGTTTCGAAAGCAGTTTCTACCAAAACGACCATGCCGATTCTTGAATGCATTCTTCTTGTAGCAGAAGGGGGAAGGTTGAAACTGGTTGCCAATAACCTTGAGCTTGGAATAGAGACCATGGTGGATGCCACGATTTTGGAGGAAGGTCAGGTGGCTTTGGAGGCAAAGCTGTTCTCTGATATTATCCGTAAGCTGCCGGACAGCGAGATCGATCTGGAGACCAGCTCCGATATCAGAGTGGAAATCCGCTGCGAGAAGTCCAAATTTACCATTCCCTGCAGAAACGGAGATGAATTCTCACTTCTTCCTGAGATTGAGAAGGAGAAGAGCATATCCATATCACAGTTTGCACTGCGTGATATCATTCGTCAGACCATTTTCTCCATCTCTGACAATGAGAATACGAAAATGATGACAGGTGAATCCTTTGAGGTGATCAATAATCAGCTGATCGTCATTTCACTGGACGGACACCGCATTTCCAGAAGAAAGATTGATCTGGCAGGGGATAATCCAGAGGTTCATGTGGTGGTTCCGGGCAAGACGCTGCAGGAGCTCAGCAAGATCATAGGCGGAGATACAGAGGATATGGTTGATATTTTCTTCTCCGACAGTCATATGCTTTTCGAATTTGACGGAACCAGAGTGGTTACCCGTCTGATCGACGGAGAGTATTTCAAAATAGCAAATATGATGTCCATGGGTCACAGTGTTTCCGTAAAGGCAAACAAGAAGGATCTTATGGGTATCATAGACCGTGCCACCCTTCTGATCCAGGAGACGGATAAGAAGCCTATCATCGTAAGTGTGAAGAATGATAACAATCTGTATGTCCGCCTGGATACAAATCTTGGTTCCATGAAGGAAGAGATGGAGGTCAGCAAGGAAGGGGAAGAGATCATTATCGGATTCAATCCGAAATTCCTTATGGATGCGCTTCGTGTGATCGACGATGAGGAAGTAAGCATCTATATGACGGATTCCAAGAATCCCTGCATGATCAAGGATGCGGAGGAGAGCTATATCTACATCATCCTTCCGATCAGTATCAATACAAGCGTTTATGCTTAGGTAATATAAAGGAATGGGAAATCTATGCTGCAGATTCAGATCAAAGATGAATATATCAAGCTGGGACAGGCGCTGAAGCTGGCGGGTTTGGTGGATTCCGGACTGACGGCGAAGGAGATGATCCAGGACGGTCAGGTTCTTGTTAACGGAGAAGTGGATACAAGAAGAGGAAGAAAATTATATCCCGGAGACACATTTTCCTTTAACGGAAATGAAGTTCAGGTTGGTTGAGGCATAAATGTATATCGAATCCATTTCCTTGAACAATTTCAGAAATTATGAAACACTGGACATCGATTTCAGTGAAAATACAAATATCCTGTATGGCGACAATGCACAGGGAAAGACAAATGTTCTGGAGGCCGCATATGTAGGTGCCACCACACGTTCCCATCGCATGGCCCGGGATAAGGACATGATCCGGTTCGGAGAGGAAGAGGCACACATCCGTCTGAATGTGAAGAAGAGGGACGTGGGTCATAAGATCGATATGCATCTTCGGAAGAATAAGGGAAAAACAGTGACGATCGACGGGATATCCATACGTCGGAGCTCGGAACTCTTCGGCCTGATCAATATCATTTTCTTCTCACCGGAGGATCTGTCCATCATCAAGGACGGACCGGGAGAGAGACGCCGTTTCATGGATATGGAGCTGTGTCAGCTGAGCAGGATTTATTACAGCAATCTGGCCGGATACAATAAGGTTCTGAACCAGAGGAACAATCTCCTGAAGAATATCGCCTTTCGTAAGGATATGGATACCATGCTGGAGGTCTGGGATGAACAGCTGGTTCAGTATGGAAAACGTATCATCAGCGAACGTCAGAATTTTATCGATATGCTGCGAGAGGTGATCCTGCGGGTGCACGGGAAGATCACAGGTGGAAGTGAATCCATCGAGATCCGTTATGAGCCGAATGTTACGGCAGAGGATTTTGCAGATACACTCCGGAGGAAGAGGGAGATCGACTTAAGGAATACCTCGACCATGACAGGGCCCCAGAGAGATGATATCGGTATCTATATCGGCGGAAATGATATCCGCAGCTTCGGTTCCCAGGGACAGCAGCGGACTGCTGCACTGACCCTGAAGCTGGCGGAGATCGATCTGGTACGGAGTATGATCAGTGATCAGCCCATCCTTCTTCTGGATGATGTCATGTCCGAGCTGGATGGAAAGCGCAGAAATGCGCTGCTGGAGGGAATCCGGGATATACAGACGATCATCACCTGTACCGGATATGATGATTTTATCAGGGAAAGAATAACCATGGACCGGATCTACCAGGTAGATCACGGAAAAATGAAGATGGAAGCATAGTGGCGGAAGACAGAAAAGGAGTGGAAAATGGCGGAGAATCAGGACTATGGTGCAGAACAGATTCAGATACTGGAAGGTCTGGAGGCTGTAAGAAAACGTCCGGGTATGTATATCGGAAGTACATCCTCCCGGGGACTGCATCATTTAGTGTATGAGATCGTAGACAATGCGGTGGATGAAGCATTGGCCGGATTCTGCAGTGAGATCCAGGTATATATCAATGAGGATAACTCCATCACGGTTGTGGATAACGGCCGTGGTATTCCGGTAGATATTCAGAAGAAGGCCGGACGTCCCGCAGTGGAAGTGGTTTTCACCGTACTTCATGCAGGTGGAAAGTTCGGCGGTGGGGGATACAAGGTATCCGGAGGACTTCACGGCGTGGGATCCTCTGTTGTAAATGCCCTTTCCGACTGGCTGGAGGTGGAGGTTTCCAGAGACGGAAAGATCTATCGTCAGCGGTATGAGCGCGGAAAGGTCATGTATGATCTGAAGGTGGTGGGAGAATCGGAGGGCACCGGAACAAAGGTTACATTTAAGCCGGATGCAACCATTTTTGACGATGTGATCTATGACTATGATACCCTTCGGATCCGTTTGCGCGAGACAGCTTTCCTGACCAAGAATCTGAAGATCTCTCTTCAGGATCTTCGGGGACCGGAGGAGGAACGCCGCAGTGATACCTTCCATTACGAGGGCGGGATCAAGGAATTTGTGGCTTATCTGAACCGTCATAAGACGGCGCTCTATGACAAGATTATTTACTGTGAAGGCTCCAAGGAAGATATCTATGTTGAGGTAGCGCTTCAGCACAATGATACCTACAACGAGAATGTATACAGCTTTGTAAATAATATCGTAACGCCTGAGGGTGGTATGCACCTGACGGGATTCCGTGCCGCCATCACCAAGGTATTCAATGATTACGCCCGGAATTTCAAGTTTCTGAAGGAGAAGGATGAGAATCTGACGGGAGAGGATTTAAGAGAAGGCCTTACCGCCATCATTTCCGTAAAGATCCAGGATCCTCAGTTTGAAGGACAGACCAAGCAGAAGCTGGGAAATGCCCCGGCGCGTACTGCCGTGGAATCCATCATGAATGAACAGCTGGTCTATTTCCTGGAACAGAATCCGGCGGTAGCCAAGAATATTATCGATAAGGCGCTTAAGGCCCAGAAGGCCCGGAACGCAGCCAGAAAAGCAAAGGAAATGATCCGAAAGACGGAACTGTCCCAGAGTCTGGCGCTTCCCGGAAAGCTGGCGGACTGTTCGGATAAGGATCCGAAGAAGTGCGAGATCTACATTGTGGAGGGAGATTCTGCGGGCGGATCCGCGAAAACCGCCAGAAACCGTGCAACACAGGCTATCCTTCCTCTTCGCGGTAAGATCCTGAATGTTGAAAAGGCGAGACTGGATCATATTCTGGAAAATGCGGAGATCAAGGCCATGATCACTGCATTTGGTACGGGGATCCATGATAATTTCGATATAGAGAAGCTTCGGTATGACAAGATCATCATTATGACCGATGCCGACGTGGATGGTGCACATATTGCCACCCTTCTGCTGACCTTCTTCTATCGTTTTATGCCGGATCTGATCCGGAAGGGTCATGTATATCTGGCTCAGCCGCCGCTTTACCGGCTGGAGAGAAATAAGAAATTCTGGTATGCCTACAGCGATGAGGAGCTTTCAAAGCTGATCGAACAGGTAGGACGGGACCAGCAGAACAAGGTTCAGCGATATAAGGGACTTGGTGAGATGGATGCGGATCAGCTCTGGGATACCACCATGGATCCGGAGAAGAGGATCCTCCTCCGGGTGGCCATCGATGATCAGGATGAATCCGAAGTGGATATCACCTTTAATGTTCTGATGGGTGATAAGGTTGAGCCCCGTAAGAAGTTTATCGAAGAAAATGCAAAATTCGTGAAGAATCTCGATATATAAAGATCCTTCGGACCGAATCCCGGGATGAAGATATGAGTCCTCAGGATGACAGGGTGTGTCCCGGATGACAGACGGATGTCATTCCGGGCAGAACGAAGAATCTTGAAAGGAGTTAACCAGATGAACGACGACAAGATATTTGACGATGTGAGAGAGGTCGATCTGAAGAAGACCATGGAGACCTCCTATATCGATTATGCCATGTCGGTAATCGCAGCCCGTGCTCTTCCGGATGTAAGAGACGGTCTGAAGCCGGTTCAGCGCAGGATCCTGTATTCCATGATCGAGCTGAACAACGGGCCGGATAAGCCCCACAGAAAATGTGCCCGTATCGTCGGTGATACCATGGGTAAATATCATCCCCATGGTGACAGCTCCATTTATGATGCGCTGGTAAAGCTGGCACAGGAATGGAATACCCGGTATCCTCTGGTGGACGGTCACGGAAACTTCGGTTCCGTGGACGGTGACGGAGCAGCCGCCATGCGTTATACGGAGGCCCGGCTTACAAAAATGTCGATCGAGATGCTGTCGGACATCAATAAAGATACGGTGGACTTTATTCCGAACTTTGATGAGACGGAGAAAGAGCCTACGGTTCTGCCCAGCCGGTATCCGAATCTCCTGGTAAACGGAACCACCGGAATCGCGGTGGGTATGGCCACCAATATTCCTCCTCATAATCTGCGGGAGATCACGGATGCTGTTGTGAAGATCATCGATAACCGGATCAATGAGGACCGGGAGACGGAGATCGAAGAGCTTCTGGAGATCGTAAAGGGACCTGATTTCCCCACGGGTGCGGAGATCCTGGGACGTCAGGGAATCGAAGAGGCCTATCGTACCGGACGCGGCAAGATCAAGGTTCGCGCCATCACCGACATCGAGCCTATGGCCGGCGGAAAGCAGCGGATCGTGGTGACCGAGCTGCCCTATATGGTTAATAAGGCCATGCTGATCGCCAAGATCGCGGATCTGGTGAAGAACAAAAAGGTGGACGGTATCACGGATCTTCGGGATGAATCCTCCCGTGAAGGTATGCGGGTTGTGATCGAGCTTCGGAGAGACTGCAACGCAAATGTGATCCTGAACAATCTGTATAAGCATACACAGCTGGAGGATACCTTCGGCGTAAATATGCTTGCACTGGTAAAGAACGAGCCGAAGGTACTCAGCCTTCCGGACATGCTGAAATACTATATAGAGCATCAGGAAGAGGTAGTTACCCGTCGGACGAAATATGATCTTAACAAGGCGGAGGAGAGGGCTCACATCGTAGAAGGCCTTCTGATCGCCATTGATAATATCGACGAAGTAATCAAGATCATTCGCGGTTCCGAAAATGTCGGGGCAGCGAAGGCAGCCCTGATGGAACGCTTCGGATTGACCGAGGCCCAGGCCGGAGCCATCGTGGAAATGCGTCTCCGCCAGCTGACAGGACTGGAGCGTGAGAAGCTGGAAGCAGAATACAAGGAGCTGATGGAGAAGATAGCGGAATATAAGGCGATCCTGGCAGATCCGAAGAAGCTGCTGGCAGTGATCCGGGAGGAGCTGCAGATCATTTCCATGAAGTTCGGAGATGACCGCAGAACCCGCATTGGTGCGGCTGTGGGCGAGATCATGGATGAGGATCTGATCAAGAGAGAGAATACCATTATCGCCATGACGCATCTCGGATACATCAAGAGAATGAGCGTATCCAATTTCCGTGCACAGAACCGGGGCGGTAAGGGCATCAAGGGTATGCAGACCATTGAGGATGATTATATCGAGGATCTGCTGATGACCACAACCCTGCATTATATCCTGTTCTTTACGAATAAGGGCCGGGGTTATCGTCTCAGAGCATATCAGATCCCGGAGGCAGGACGTACCGCCAGAGGAATGGCCATCGTAAATCTCCTGCAGCTGGACGGTGATGAGAAGATCACTGCCATAATTCCCATCAAGGAGTATGTATCGAATAAATACCTTCTGATGGTTACCAAGCACGGTATGATCAAGAAGACTCCGGAGACGGAATATGCAAATATCCGGAAGAACGGCATCATCGCCATGACATTGAAGGATGATGATGAGCTGATCGAGGTAAAGACCACAGAGAATACCAGAGACATTTTCATGGTATCCAAGAACGGTATCTGTATCCGGTTCAATGACCGGGATGTACGAAGCACCGGTCGTTCGGCCATGGGTGTCCGGGGTATGAATCTGGGTGAAGGTGATGAAGTCATCGGAATGCAGATGAATACACAGGGAGAATCCCTGCTGATGGTTTCCGAGCATGGTATGGGCAAGCGTACAAATATCAGCGAATTCTCCGTACAGAAGCGTGGCGGTAAGGGCGTGAAGTGCTACAAGCTCACGGAGAAGACCGGATCGCTGGTAGGTGTAAAGGCTGTAAACGATCAGCATGAGATCATGATGATCACAACCCAGGGTATCATCATCCGTTTGAAATGTGACGACATTTCCACATACGGACGGATCACCTCCGGAGTGAAGCTGATCCGGCTGGATCAGAGCGAAGATATCACGGTTGCAAGTATAGCAAAGGTGCGGGATGATGTGGCACAGACCGAGGAAGCGCTTCGTCAGCTGGAACAGGGTGAAGAAGTCAAGAATGACTAGATAAAAGCGGCTATACCAACCCGGGATGATACAATCCCGGATTCGGATCAAAGGTCCGGAGATCCCGCAGTGAAAGCGGGTTCTCCGGCCGGGGGATCACCGACGGAAAGGGTGGATCGACGATGGAAGGATTAAAAGACAATATAGAAAATATCACAAATACAAAGGGACTGGAGGATCTGCTGATCGCAGTGGCATACTGGATCGGCGTGATCGTTGTGGTTCTGCTTATCTTTTATATCTGCATCAAGATCAGCAATTACGCACAGCAGAAGAAGACCAAACGTCCTTACAAGGGCAGAGACGACTTTCTGTCCTGATCCGGGCCTGTAATGTGATCAGAAGAGCAGAGCGAAGGTGTGACATTTTGCCTGCTGTAGGAGGATATATGAGAGAGATCTATGCGGCGGATATCACGGCAGTAGTCCGTGATATGTGCATTCAGGCGAATCTCTCGCTTGCACCGGACATGGTTCAGGCGATGGAAAATGCCGGCGAAACTGAAGTATCCCCGTTGGGGAAGAAGATAATGGGACAGCTGAAGGAGAATCTGAAGCTGGCGAAGGAGGAGCAGATCCCGATTTGCCAGGATACCGGAATGGCTGTCTTTTTCGTGCGAATCGGCCAGGAGATCCACGTGGAGGGAGGGCTGACCGAAGCAATCCAGGAGGGAGTCCGTCAGGGATATACGGATGGATATCTCAGGAAATCTGTAGTCGGTGACCCTCTGCAGAGGATCAATACGGGAGATAATACTCCGGCCATCATTCACTATGATGTGGTGCCGGGAGAGGAGCTGTCGATCACCATCGCACCGAAGGGCTTCGGAAGCGAAAATATGAGTAAACAGTATATGCTGAAGCCGGCAGACGGGATCGAGGGAGTTCGAAACGCGGTGATCAGGACTGTAAGTGAAGCGGGACCGAATGCCTGCCCGCCCTTTGTGGTGGGAGTGGGGATCGGCGGTGATTTCGAGCTTTCGGCCATTCTGGCGAAGAAAGCACTGACACGTCCGGTCAATGTACGAAATCAGCTGCCCCACATCCGTCAGCTGGAGGAGGAGCTGCTGCGCTCCATCAATCAGCTGGGGATCGGACCGGCCGGCCTGGGAGGACGAAATACCGCCCTGGCAGTAAATGTCGAAACCTACGCAACCCATATCGCCGGGCTGCCCGTGGCAGTGAATATGTGCTGTCATGTGAACCGCCATGTAACCGTGGTTCTGTAGATTTTTTGAGATAAGTGGAGGATGACTATGGAGACAGTATTACAGGTTCCGGCATCTCCGGAGGAGCTTCGGGAGCTTCGGGCAGGGGACTATGTCTATCTCAGCGGTACCATTTATACGGCCAGAGACGCCGCACATAAAAGAATGTATGAAAGTCTGACGCAGGGGGAAGCCATCCCCATCTCGCTGGAAGGTACATTTTTATACTATCTGGGTCCCACACCCGCCCGTGAAGGACAGGTGATCGGATCGGCAGGACCGACCACATCCAGCCGGATGGACAAGTACACACCCCTTCTCCTGCGGCGGGGACTGGCCGGAATGATCGGAAAGGGAAAGCGGTCGGATGAGGTACAGCGTGCCATCGTGGAACGCGGAGCGGTTTATTTCGCTGCAGTGGGCGGAGCCGGAGCGCTGCTTTCCAAATGCATAAAATCGGCGGAAGTGATCGCCTATGAGGATCTGGGAACCGAAGCGATCCGAAGGCTGACGGTGGAACGTCTTCCCCTGATCGTCATCATGGACAGCGTCGGAAACAATCTGTATGAATCTGCAGTCCGGAACTTCCAGGAGAAGTATGCGGGACTGTAAATCTGAAACGGGATATTCGAAATGGCAGAGAAGAAAGAGATCAAAGAATCGAAAGAGAAGAAGAGGAAGAAAAGACTCAGCAGGAAGCTGCGGGCCATCCTCATCACCATAGCGGTACTCCTTGTGATCGCCGGGGGGATCGCACTGTTCCTTCTGCTTACCAGGGGAAGCATCACAATGACCGGTGCGGTGAAGAACTACTTCAGTGCCGTGGAACAGAGGGACATACAGAAATACATCAGTGTATGCTATCCCTCCGTATGGTCCGACCATTATACCCCCAACGGAAATAAAGTGGATCTGGAGAATCTGGTCAGCAATGTATTCGAGCGGCAGTCGGATACGAAGGTTTCGGATGTGAGCATGCATCATGTGGAGGAGCTGGAGGATGTCTTTGTACGCAGGATCCAGGACAAGATCCGGGAGCTGTATGATGTGGATCTGTCGCTGTCGGCAGTATATCGGGTTTATTTCCAGCTGAAGGTAAGCTATGAACAGGATGGGTCCGAGGTACAGTATGACAGTGATATCATGACACGTTATGTCTATAAATATAAAGGAAAATGGTACTATCTTGCAGACACACTGCTGCTTATGGATATGGATCTGGACAAATAAAAGAAAAATAAAAGAAGCGGAACTCATCCACGGATGAGAACCGCTTTTTCAGTGAGGTGCTGAACGGATTTGAACCGATGATCAGGGAGTTGCAGTCCCACGCCTTACCACTTGGCTACAGCACCATATTCTATGATCCTGTGAAACAGGATCATGGAGCTCCCCGAGTAGGGCTCGAACCTACAACCCCGCGGTTAACAGCCGCGTGCTCTACCATTGAGCTATCGAGGAATATGTATGGTTATACGACCGATTTCTGCTTCGCCTGATCATGCTTCAAATCAGGCAGTGCGGAGATGGAGGGATTTGAACCCTCGCGCCGGTTCCCCGACCTACACCCTTAGCAGGGGCGCCTCTTCAGCCACTTGAGTACATC
>CADBOW010000122.1 GCA_902796375.1 uncultured Lachnospiraceae bacterium
ATCAACGGGAGGTGGCTGCATTGACCAGGGAAAATCCCGAAATACCGGACAGAAGCACGGACAGAAACGTCGATAAACGCGTGGACAAAAGCGCGGACAGAAATGCTGACAAACGCGCAGACAGAAATGCTGACAAACGCGTGGACAGAAGCGCGGACAAAAATGCTGACAAACGCGTGGACGGAAGCGCTGACAGACGCAGCGGCAGAAATACTGACAAGCGCACTGTCAGACGCTCACACAAAATATCCGACACAGAGAATATCTATCAGCTGGACGGTCGCGTTCCGATCGGTCGGGCGATCCCCTTCGGTCTTCAGCACGTCCTCGCCATGTTTGTAGCAAATCTTACACCCATCACCATCATAGCGGCATCCGCCAATCCTTCCCTTCCGGACGGAGCCCTGGGCAAGCTGATCCAGGATGCCATGTTTATCGCAGGAATCGCAACCTTGATCCAGCTCTACCCCATCTGGAGGATCGGTTCCCGTCTTCCCATAGTCATGGGAGTCAGCTTCACATTTGTATCTATCCTCAGTACCATTGCAGCAGGATACGGTTATCCTGCCGTGATCGGTGCCGTTCTAATCGGAGGTCTTTTTGAAGGACTGCTGGGGTTGTCTCTGAAAAGGATTGCCCGGTATTTACGCCCCATCGTTCCCGCCACCGTTGTATGCGGGATCGGTCTGTCCCTCTTTACCGTGGGGGTTCGGTCCTTCGGCGGCGGATATACTGAAGATTACGGTTCCCCCAAAAACCTGATCGTAGCCACCGTAACCATGATCGCTTCTCTGGTCTGGATGGTTAAGGTAAAGGGGCGTTTCCGCGCTCTTTCGGTTCTATTCGGGCTTGTGGTCGGGTACATCCTGGCAGCCTGTCTCGGAATGGTGGACCTTAGCGGGATACTGGACAATGGCTTCATAACCTTTCCCCATCTTATGATCTTCACGCCGGAATTCAAATTCGGCCCCATCCTGTCCGTCTGTGTGATCTTTCTGGTATCTGCCACAGAAACCATCGGTGATACCTCGGCTCTGGCAGTCGGAGGTCTGGGGCGCACCGTCACAGACAGGGAGATCTCCGGTTCTCTTATGGCGGACGGTTTCTGCTCCTCCATATCCTCCCTGTTCGGATGCCCTCCGGTCACTTCATTTTCACAGAATGTAGGACTGGTGGCCATAACCAAGGTGGTCAATCGTTTCACCATCATGACAGGTGCCATGATCCTGGTACTCGCAGGCTTCTTCCCGCCCATCGGGAACTTCTTCGCCTCCCTGCCCCAGCCGGTTCTGGGGGGCTGTACGGTTCTCCTGTTCGGACAGATCCTTCTGTCCGGGATTCAGATGATCTCGCAATGCGGCTTCACCACGAAGAATATCACCACTGCGGCGTTGGCTCTCAGCCTCGGCGTAGGTTCTACCGCCTCCTCGGAATCCGACATCTGGAACTATTTCCCCACCATCATTCAGGACGTTTTCAAGTCAAATGTCGTGGCAGTCGTCTTCATCGTTGCTTTGATCCTGTCCTATGCTCTTCCCGAGAAAATGGACTGATAACAGGCCGAGAGCGACCTACATGAGTTTCTCATCGTAGATCGCTCTCTGTCCTCCTACATATTTGGGGCGGTGCCTTGCACAGATGATCGGCGCTGCTCCTATTTTTCTTAACGAGATCCGCATGGGAACCACCACGCTGTGCATATGCATACCAATCATGGTCCCGCCGATATCGATCCCCGCATTCGCCTTCTGCCGGATATTCTCCACCAGAACCGGATCTTTAAATCTCTGATAGCATACGGTTGCAAATGCGCCGCCTGCGTGATTCGGCTGCGGTATGGCATTTACCTGTTCCAGATCATATTTCTTCATAGTCTCCCGTTCCACCACAAGGGCCCGGTTCAGATGCTCGCAGCACTGGGCTGCAGCATAGATGCCCTTCTCTTCCAAAACGGGGATGATCCCGTCATAAACTGCATTCGCGGATTCCAGGTTCGTCGCTGTTCCGATCTGATCCCCCAGAATCTCACTGGAGGAACATCCGATCACAAAAATGTCTCCGGATTCCAACCTGGCGCCTGCCAGGATTTCCTCTACCGCCTGTCTGCTCTGGGCAGTGATGGTACTCATATCTATCGTTTCCATGTTTTTTCTTTATCTCCTGTTATCCCAGACTCTTTTATTCAGTCTCCCTCTATCTATCGGTCATTGTTTTTTCATTTCTGTTCCCTACCGGATTCCACGTCTGTTTCACACTCATTTTCTGCCAGCATCCCGGCTTGGTTCTCCGCTCACTTTCCGTTCGCTTCCCTGCTCGGTTCCACGTTGGATTTTCCGCTCGTTTCCTTGCTCGGTTCCCCGTCGGGTTTCTCGCTCTGCTTTTCGCTTGATCCCTCGCTCGATTCCCCGTTCATCCCTTCATTTTTCTGCTTCTCCGACATCTCGGAGTACAGCAAAAATGCACTCTTCTCGTGTTTATGCTTGATCTGATAGAGTGCCTGATCCGCCATCTTGAACAGAGTATCCATATCCGCAGTATCTGCAGGGAACTCCGCCACTCCGATACTTGCTGAGATCTGGAAGGTATGATCCAGCTCTCCCTTTTCCTCACTGATCACATGGGCATGGATCGGTTCATCCATCCTGGTGGCAATAAGCTGACCCACATTTCGGACGGCCGCCTTGTTCGAAGCATTCCGGAAGATCACCAGGAACTCGTCTCCGCCGATCCGGATGGCCGTGCAGCGCTTCTGTCCCAGGTTCGCCAGACGATGCCCCACCTCCCGCAGGACCACATCACCCATATCGTGTCCGTAATTATCATTGATGGGCTTGAAATAATTCAGATCCAGAGAATACAATGCAATGGGATAATTCTCCCCATTCTGGATCAGTCCCGAGAAATACTCGATACCATACCGGCGGTTGTAAAGCCCCGTCAGTGCATCTGTGTTGGATATCTTCTCCAGATAAACATTCATCTCCCGAAGCTCCCGGGTCTTTTCCTCAACCATCTGCTCCAAACGGCTGTTTTCGTTCTTCTGTTGTTCGATCAGCTCCTCCGAAAGCACATTTGCCTCGATGGACTTGCACATAATGAGGTAAGCCATGGCAATGATGACAATGAAGAACATGGCGTTCTCATTCAGGACCCTGGCGATATGCAAACACACAGCAAGAATCGCAACCAGCGCCGCATTTGCCGCGCAGATTGCCTGAAAATGTCGGCGTGTGAAGCTTTTCTTATTACCCATCCTTGATTCCGTGAACATCTGCACATCCCGCAGCTTTCCAAGTGAAAATGCCATGGAGATCACTACGATAAACAACATATACAGGATATCCAGAATGACGCTCTCCGACTCCTTCCCCAGGAATTTCATGGCCGTAAAGCGGGTCTCCAGCACTTCATTTAACATCACTGCTCCACCCAGAAGAAAGAAGGGAACCGCATGATTACGGAGACCTGATTTTAGCAGGAGCAGGAACACCACCAGCAACGTAAACACCGTCACAAAGAAATACAGGATCGAGTTGAAATTCTCGAGGGTCATCTTGTAATTCGGGTTCAGGTACTGGAAGATTCCCTGGGATGCCACAAATGTGACCGCCGCCGCAAAGAACGCATCCACGATAAGGAGCCGGAAATCATTTTTCTGGAAACGGATCTTGGCATAACTGAGCAGCCCCACCACATAGAAGAAGTCCGGGATCAGATACAGATTGTCCGTAAGGAAGCCCATGACTTCGTTTTCCGGAAGCAGATAGGTCTCGATCACCCACGCGATATCTCCCAAAAACCAGACAAAAATGCCGATCATGAACCAGCGGGCAACCCTCGCGTAAATGCCCATATCCTTAATGGCTATGAACAGGAGGAAGGTCGCCAGAAATGAAATGATCGGCGAAGCGAAATTATAGACATGATCCAGTTCAAGAATTGTTGCCACAGCAAACAGGACCCAGAAAAGAGCCATAACGATCGCAATAATCAGCAGTATTCGGTTATTTCTGCGATCCGTATATGTCATCCGGTAAATCCCCCAAATAGAGCACAAAAATGTGACACCAACACAAAAATAATTATACTCTTATACACTGGAAATATCAATCATGCAAAGAAGCATAATCAGCCCAAGATGAGGGCTTAATCCTCGGTCTCCTCAGTATTTCCAGGTGATTTCCAGATTTGGAAGTATTTCTGGGAAGTTTTTCTGGGGAAGTTTTTCTG
>CADBOW010000123.1 GCA_902796375.1 uncultured Lachnospiraceae bacterium
CGTGTTCTGCAATCCTCTGGGGAACAGCCCGTAGAAGGTCCCAAAGTTTACATTCTTGGCAATCGTCCGGTGCTCCTTGTAATCCGGTGCATTCTTATCCTTTGCCTCGTCATACGAAACACCGAACAGGACCGATGTGGTTGCCGCATGGATATCCCCGTTCTCACGGTAGGTATCCAGCATGACCTGATCCCGGCAGTAGAACGCACCTACCCGAAGCTCGATCTGGGAAAAGTCCAGTGAAAGGATCAATGCGCCCCGGGGAGCCATGATGAAGTTCCTGACTCCTACAGGATCATTCGTCTTCCTGGGCATATTCTGAGCGTTGGGATTCCTGCAGCTCATCCTGCCGGTATCCGTAGAAAGTGCAAACATATCCGGATGGATACGGCCTGTTACCGGATTAATGTATTTCATATATCCATCGATATAAGTGGATTTGATCTTGCCCCATTTGCGGTACTCCTGCACCAGTGTAAACAGCTCTGAAAGCTCCGGTCGGTTCCTGTCACACCACTCCTTCAACAGGATCATAGTGGCGTCATCGGTCGCCTCACGGTTTGATTCCGTCACTTTCATCACCGGAAGTCCCAGATCCTGGTACAGATACTTCTTAAATGCATTGGTTCCGCAGTTATTCCCGATATCCACATCACCGATCAGAAAAGCAATGCGGTTCCGGAGCATTTCCATCCGAAGCTTTGCTTCCGCATCCTTCTCCTGCATCCGGGCCAGATTCACAGGAACGCCGTTCTTCTTCATCAGCCCCATATAAACTGCTGTCGGGGATTCGATGTGCTCCACGATCCAGCGGTGCTTCGGAAGGTATTTTCCAAACCAGTCATTGAAAATGTGATACAGACGCAACGCAAAATCCGCATCCGCACAGCTGTACCGGATAGTTTCCGGATCTTCCGGATCCAACTCATCAAAATGTTTTCCACCTGTCACCGCTGAAAATGTCGGAAGCTCCTCCTCACAAAGCTCTCCCGCCAGCTTCTTCAGCCCGGATTCAGCCAGGGACCGGAACTCCATCGCACTCTTCATGGAAAGCTGGGAAGCCGCAATAGTGTCATAAACAGGCTCCTGGATCACAATGCCTCTTTCGTAAGCGAACATTGCCTCAAATGCGAGATTATGTGCAACCTTTACCTGATGATGGTTCATCAGAAACGCACGGAGGAAGATCTGGAAGATGCCTTCGTTAATATTTCTTCCGGTCTTATGCGCAACCGGGATCATAATGGCTGAACCCTCCTTTACCGAAAGGCTCATCGTAACAATATGGCTCCTTGCAGGATCAAGGGATGCTTTCACATCATCCCGGTATTCTCCGTCCGGAGCAGTTTCAAAATCGAACGCCACCACATCCGCATGACGGATATAGGAAACGATCTCACTAATATTGGTGGTAACTCTGTAATCTGTCTCCATAGTTTTCCTTTCTGCCGGAAGGAGCCGAGCGGCTCCCCCCGGCTATGATTCTCACTGCTTCAGAGGCTCAATGATTTCCCCGGTTTCAGCGTCCACAAAGGGCAGATCTTCGACTACATCTGCCAGAGCCGCTACCGTGAGGTTGGAAGCATAGGCCTTTACCGATTCCGTCATCGTCGCAATAGCTGCCTTCTCCTCTTCGTTCAGTTCCCGTTCGAAACCAAATACCGCCTGGGAGTATGTGATCCCGGAGCTGTTGGTTGCCTTCTTCAGCCCGATCCTGGTTACGATCCGGTTCAGCTTGCGCCCCTTGGACAGCTGCCGCTTCAGATATTTCGTGAATTCCTTAAGGGAACCTGTCGGAAGCGAAAGCACCATCGGGAGCATCTCCCCTTCCATCAGGATGTAGATCATCCGGCGGTTCTTGCAGGCCTTGCTCTGACCATTGCCGGATCCAAACTGATTCAGCGGACAGTTTGCACATTTTCCACCCGGATCACCGATGCCGTTCTCCCCATCAAAGGAACCGCAATCCGGCGGATTGGTCCCGCCTGTATACTTCTCCTTGTAGTAAGCAAAGGCCGGATGGTGCAGGAGGATCACTCCTACCAGCTCCTTTATCATCGTCACGTCATCGCCATCCCCATCCGGGATTTCAAATACCGTGGAACCTCCTGCGGGGATCCGGATCCGGTCAAAGGTAAAATCCAGTCCTGCCAGGTCTTCGGTTATATCATTCAATGCTGAAGCGTTCGCAAGCTCTGCGAAGTTATTGGTCTTTGCTACCTCTGTTGTTTCTTTTTTGATCTCTGTCATCGTTGTTTCCTCCCTATCCTTTTCGTATTCCTACCGACACTTTCTCAAAAGTGCTCACTATTCCTGCCAACCAGTCCGGAACGGCATCCCCGTTTTCCGCCATCAGCTCCTTTACAAAGGACGCCAGAGTGTTGACATTCACGGTTTCTACCACAATGGAGCCATAGCCCCGGTCCTTCAGAGTCTGCATCAGCTCCTCCTTACGGCCTTCCGCCGGTGAAGCAAACAGTCTGGAGGTCAGATAGAATGTGGATCCGTTCCTGCTGAACCGGTCCAGGTCTGCCTCGGCCATCGCATCGGAAAGCGCCAGATCCAGCTGTTCAATCTCTTTGCCGACTTCCTTTACCTGTGCTTCCAGTTCCTTCTTGTGATCCTTGGCTGCTTTAAGTTTGTCAGCCATGTTGAAAATCTCCTGATTTGTCATGGTGTTTTCACCTCCTCTCTACTACAAGCCGAAAAAAACAACCCCCTTTTCCAGCCAGCCGCAGATTTTTTTCAATCCCTGAATGGATTTTTTCCCTTCCGGTAATCATCTACCAGAAGCTTCGCCAGATTTACCTTATTGCGGAGCGACCGCAGAACCTTTCCGTCCACCGTATCTCTGGCGATCAGATAGATGTACTGACAGTTTTCCTTTTGCGACACCCGGTGGATCCGCGCTTTTGCCTGCTCAAAATTGCTCATGGAGTAATCCAGGCTGTAGAAAACCATCGTGGATGCCGCTGTCAGTGTGATTCCCATGCCGGCAGCCGCGATCTGCCCCACAAACACCCTGCAATCCTCATCGTTCTGGAATCTCCGGATCTCCTCACTCCGGTCCTTCACATCTCCCCGGATAAGCGCATACCCGATTTTCTTCTGCTCCAGTATCTTCTGAATATCATTCAGCTCCGGGATAAACCGCGCCATAACAACGACCTTCCGTCCCTCGTTCATTGCCGAGTCAACGATATCCGAAAGTGCTTCCAACTTGGCACTGCTTACCGCGCTCACATTTCCGTCCTCATCCACCAGATGCCCACCTGTGATCTGTGATAACCGGAGCAGCCTGGTCAGCACATTCAGCGTGGTTACCTCCCCTGCTGCCATCTGACTGACGGATTCCTTTTCTACGCTCTGATAAAGCCGCATCACCTTCGGTTCAAGCTCCACGGTTCTTACCTCATCCGTTACTGCCGGAAGATCAAGGCATTCCGCTTTCGTCACCCGGAATGCTACGGAATGCATTTTCCGAAGAAACTCTCCAAGCATTGTCTTTCTGAATACCGCGGTATGGTTTCCGTACCCCACCATGTCAAAATACTTATTTCTGAAGGAATAGAAGCTGAATCCAAAAATACTGCTATTCACAAAGCGATACTCTGAATAAACATCCAGTTCCTTATTTGTGATCAGTGTCCCTGTTAGAAGTAGCCGGAATCTGGCCTGATCCCCCAGGGTGTGCATACA
Organism: uncultured Lachnospiraceae bacterium; assembly: GCA_902796375.1. GTDB lineage: Bacteria > Bacillota > Clostridia > Lachnospirales > Lachnospiraceae > Eubacterium_Q. Next base: position 3,700 of record CADBOW010000123.1, read on the forward strand.
CTTTGATATGGATGTATTAATGGATTTGATCTTATGCCCTTCGTCGGCTATGATCAGATCCGCATCGTATTCCCGGAGATCCTTCTCC
>CADBOW010000124.1 GCA_902796375.1 uncultured Lachnospiraceae bacterium
CGGATAAAGGTATATGACGCATCCTGTGTTTCATCGAAGGATACATGGATGTCAGTTCCTGCATACTTGTGAGAATTCCCCACCACATTGTCGATCACCTGCTCCATCCGGAGCTTATCCATCCAGACAAGACACCGTGGTATCCGGTTATCCAATACGATTTTTCCGTAATTCTTCAGATTTCCGAAGAAGGATTCGATCCATTCCGAGCTTTCCTCCGTGGGATTCACCCGGATCTGCTCCAGTTCATTCATCGTCGCCTGGAATACATTTCCCATGATCTGATTGATGGTCTCGGTCTTGGTGGAAATGGTCTCCACCTTCTCCGTCATATCCCTCAGTTCCTCCTTCGTGATCTCCAGAGGCTGCCCGGATGCTGCACTCTCCAGCTTCCGCCGGTTCTTCATTTCCAGGACCTCGCAGGTAGCCTGAATGGTGGCCACCGGCGTCTTGATATCGTGGCTCAGTTCAGCCACCAGCTCCTTCTTCGCCTTCTCTGCTGCGGCTTCCCGCTCCCGGGCGTCCTTCAGCTCCTGCCGCATAAGATCGAAGCTTTCCGTAAAGGAATCGGATATGCCGTTCTTCCGGATCGGAAGCGGAACATCCAGATTTCCCTTTGCGATCTCCGTGGAATAGGCGCTGAGTTCCTTCACCGGCTTCACCATACGGACATACATATAGACCATCAGAAGGACTCCCACAAGGAAGAACAGTCCCCACAGGATCAATGCTGTCCGAAGGAAGCGTGTCCGGTACATATCATATTCATCTGCCACATCATCCCAAACCACCTTTCCCAGGTACTCTCCCCCCGGGGTGAAATCAAGGATCATGGCTTTGCTGCCATAGTATTTCGCCAGCTCCGGATCCAGAAGATCCTTTGCGAAAATGATCCTGCAGCCGTATTTCTCTTCCAGCTTCTCAACGGTCTGTCCGGCCTGATACTCCTCCCGGATCCGGATGATCTGGTCATTGTATCGGGCGATATCCCTCTTCTCGAAGGATATCCTTCCGGCCAGGATCAGCAGCACCGCCAGTATCCCAGCCATAAGCAGTGTAAATGCAATTATGATCCCCCGGAGTTTCCTCATTCCGACCTACTTCTCCTCAAAAATATATCCCGTGCCCCATACGGTCCTGATCATTTCCGGATGGTTCGGGTCACGTTCCAGCTTCTCCCGAAGCTTACGGATGTGCACATTCAGAGTTCCGTCGCTGTAAAAGGCGTCTCCCCAGACCTCATGAAAGAGCGTCTCCTTCGTAACTATGGTATTCTTATGCTCATACAGGCAGGAAAGAAGCGCAAATTCCTTCGCCTTCAGAGAGATCTGCCTTCCCTGCAGGCGGACGGACATGGTAGCCGGCTCCAGACGGACACCCCCGTCCTCTGCCGGATCTGCCTCCTGCATTCCCGTTTCCCGCGTTCCCGCATCCTGGTTTCCGGCATCCTCCTTCAGTTTCTCCATCTGCCGGATCCGCTTCAGATTCACCCGGACCTTCGCAAGAAGGACCGAAAGACTGTAGGGCTTCTTGATATAATCATCCCCGCCGATACTCAGGGCCACCAGCACATCATCATCACTCTGCCGTGCGCTGATGAAGAGGATCGGTATCTGCTTCTCCTCTCTCACCCGCCGGCATACCTCAAATCCGCTTCCGTCCCCCAGATTGATATCCAGAAGGATCAGATCCGCCGTATTCTGTTCCAGAAATGTATAGCACGCTTCCGCACTGTCCACACAGGCTGTACTCACCTCGAACATCATAAAGTACTCTGCCGTCATTTTCGCCAGTTCAGTCTCGTCATCTACGATCAGGCAATTATAATGCATCTGTCCACTCCTTCATCCGGAAGTCATACCACCATGGTAAATCCGCAGGCTGCTATGAATATACCGACCCCAATCCCGAGAAATACCCATTTGGAATCTCCTTCCACACGATTGACACCGATCCGGGCCTGATAATCCTTGAAAATGGTCATCTCCTGCATTTCGGCAAGTGTCGCCCTCTGCTTCTCCGTCAGATCCTCCTGAGCCTCCAGGCCTTCTCCGCCTCCGGGCTCATCCAGATGCTCCCTCCGGATCCTCTCCTCAAACTGCTCATGCTTCGTCTGCATCTGCCTGAGGAAATGCTCCTCCTCACCAAAACTCACAATATCATATTTATCTCTGTAAGCCGCATGGTACGCAGGATTCATAAATGCATTATATCTTCGCTGACAGTTGATCAGCGTCCGGATCGCAGGGGGAAGCGCGATAAACAGACTTAGGAAGCACACAGGAAAGAACAGCAGCTTAAAGATCAGATAAAGGATTGCAAAAAAGCCGTTACCCGTTCCCACATTCATCAGAATATCCGTGAGCACCCACATACCGATGGGGATGGCCAGCAGAAAAACCGCCACGGAGATCCAAGCCCGGATCAGTTCCTTCCGGAGCTTCATCTTCCGATAGGGGATGGAGGCCAGCTGATCATTATACTGTCGGAGAACAAAATCCATCTGACTCTTCAAAGCCCGAAAGGAGTCGCTGTAGCCGGCATCTCCTGCATCGGTCCCGCCTGCCGAAAACGAAGCATCCGGCATTATTTTCTCTTCTCCCTCCGGTTGAACTAATTCGTACGGCATATCCTGATCCTTTCCCAAAACAACATGTGCCAACACCAATCCCCCGTCGATACAACCGACCTGCAGAGGATTCGTGTTGGCACGTTCACGTACTTGAAACAGTCGAGCAATTCCTCATCAAAAGGGTGTCAACTCCATATACGGTATTATACCACACCCCTACTGAAAAATGTAGTCCTTCTTCTCCTACTCTTCCGTGATCATTTCCACCGGCTGCAGCTTCCTTACCTTCAGGCCGATCAGGCCGGAGGTGATCAGGGCAACGGCGATGATGCCGGCCGCCGTGATCAGGATGGCGGTCAGGGAAATGTCAAATGTTATCTTTCGTATGCCGAACATGGAGAAGATCGCCTTGCAGCCCCAGGCTCCTGCGGAAGGAGCAAGAAGGGTTCCTGCCAGAACACCGCATACGATAGCGGGGATATTGGAAAGCATCACCTGGGAGATCAGGCCGCCGGAGGTCATACCCAGGGCCTTGCTGATCCCCATGCCTCTCCACTCCCGGACCATTTTCGCGCGGATCACCAGGGATTCCACGAAGATCACAATGAGAAGTGTTAGCACGGTGAAGATCAGGCAGATGGAACTCATGGCACCCATCAGGCTATCCATGGATTCATCCACCAGCTTTCCGATATCTGTGTATTCATGCTTTCCGCCCTTTCCTGCCGTAGCTGCCTCTACCCGTTCCTTCAGGGTATCGAAGGACAGCCCCTTCTCCGCATAGACCTCGTAGGTGTATTTCGGCTTTGCAGGAAGCAGCTTCAGTCCGCCTCCCTCCGTGAGGATCATGGTCCTTCCCATTTGCTGCATCATCTGGTTCAGGCCTGTCAGCAGGTACTCCTCTGTCACATCACCGAACCGGATCCTGACCACATCGCCGATCTTCGCACCCAGATCATCTGCGGCCGCTGTCGTCAGCATAACCTCATTGTCCTGCCGGGGCAGACGGCCTTCCAGGACTACAGCACTCTTCAGATTTTCTTCCGGATCCCGGACTGCTCTGGTGTAAATGGCCTGTGACTCATCTCCGAAGAACACCGTGGGTTCCAGGGTAAACATGGTCTCCACACCTGTGACTCCCTCAACCTTCTCCAGATCCTCCGTAAGTCCATCTTCCGCATGCAGTACCAACTGGGAATTCGCCGTTCCGGTCAGCACGATCAGCACATCCGGATCCGTACCGAAATTCTCCAGCATACCGAAACCGCTCAGCATGGTTATGGTAAGGATCGTCACGATCAGCACCATGGCGATGTTCCTTCCCACATTTCCGAAGGTTTCCTTCAGAGACAGAGTAAGTGAGATGGGAAGAGTAGTCTTCTCAAAGGAGAAATGATTCTTCTTATAGTTGTGGGTTCCCAGTCCGCCGCGAAGGGCCTCCAGCACAGAGATCTTCTTATAGGTTCTGCTGATGCGGATTGAAAGCAGTCCCACCAGAAGCAGAAGCCCTGCAACGGTTCCGACAGCCACAGGGATATTTACCGGCTGTTTCCAGGTGAGTCCCAGTGTACTACTGACGACATTTCCGAAGCCTCCGAAGGTGAAGATTCCCACCAGGACACCTACAGTACTTCCCAATCCTGCCACCAGCAGCACCTCCACCGTGATGGCCCGCCGCAGCTCCTTCACCGTGTATCCGGATGCCTCCAGGATACCGGTATTCTTCATATTTCTCTGAATGAAATTCTTCATACTGAAGGAAATGATCAGGAACGCCACGATCAGTATGATCACTGCAAAGAGAAGAAGAACCGCCATAACCACCATGGGCAGGATCTGTCCCCCGCTCTTCATATGCTTCCAGTTGAGGATCATATAATCTGTCACATTCAGCTCCGGATGCTCCTTGGCAAAGGCAGCCGTCTTTTCCTTGTAGCTGTTTCCGATCTCCTTCTCCAGAGCTCTGGTATCAAAGTCCTCCGTCAGTACGCCTTCCTTCACCTTTCCCTTATACATCAGGAAACGTCCGGCAGTCTCCTTCTGTTCGGATTCGATCTGCTCCATTCTGCTGCGGGATAAAAAGATATGGAAGATGCTGATATTCAGTGCGGAGGCCATATAGGGATCCTCACAGTAGCCCGCCACCCGGAAGCTGTAGGATTTATCATCAAACTTCATTTCAAATGTGTCGCCCATGGGGAATCTGCCCCGGATGTAATACGGCATGATCACATCATCTTCCTTTAATCCGTCTGCTGCGATCTCATTCCCCGCATCGTCCCGGATCTTCAGATCCATATAGTTCCGTTTATCCTCAAATGCTTCTCCGAAGAACTGATATTCCTCATAATCATCATTCTTTGCGTTGCGGTACTTAACATTTACATTCAGGAGATCCGATACATCATATTCCTGTAAATGGGGATTTTCCGCAAAGGTTGCGTCTGCAGCCTCCCGAAGCTGTTCCTTATCAGCCATGGCCATCAGGACCTCTGCACCCTTCACTTCCTCGAAGCAGTCATCCATAACCCGGCCCATTCCCAGGATCGCGGATACACAATCGAAGACCAGAACGGCTGCGATCAGTGTCAGGACGAAGAAGGTGATCATGTCCCCTTTCTGACGCTTCATATTATTCTTAGCGATGAAAAACAACTTATACATTTACTTGCCCTCTCTTATATCCATGCTGTACGGACACATCCCCCGTCATCCGGAGTGCCCCTTACCATTCTGCAGGAATTACCATCCCATGTCGGACAGGAAATCCTTCAGCTTCCTGTGCCGCTTGACTGCCTTCTCTTTATTCGGATTTGTATCATCCTTATAGTCTCCCAGGAAGGGACCCAGATCCACCTCATCCGTGATCACACCGTCCGCCAGATAAATGACCCTGTTGGCTCTCTCTGCCGCCTTGACCGTATGGGTTACCATTACAATGCTCTGCCCTTCGTTGTTCAGCTCCGTCAGGATATCCAGCACGTTAGTTGTATTCTGTGAGTTCAGTGCGCCGGTGGGTTCGTCTGCGAAGAGAACCTCAGGGCTGTTGATCACTCCCCGTACCACAGCGACTCTCTGCTGCTGTCCGCCGGAAAGCTGTGTGGGGAACTTCTTCCAGTCCTGTTCTCCGATCTCCACTCTCTTCAGAAGCTCCTTTGCCTTAGCCGCCAGGGCCTTCCTGTCTCTGCTCTTCAGCAGTCCGCTTACCATTACATTATCCAGAGCACTCATGGAGTCATTCAGGTAATTCTGCTGGAACACGAAACCGCAGTGATTCCTGCGGAACAGAGCCAGTCGGTCGTTACTGAATTGTGAGATCTCTACCCCGCCGGCGGGACTCTGTTCTTTCTCTCCCGGCTCTCCGGTATGATAGGTAATGGTTCCGAGACTGGGCCGGTCCATTCCCGAGAGTGCATACAGCAGCGTGCTTTTCCCGGAACCGGAGTTTCCCATGACCACCGTGAAATCTCCCTTGTAGATCTCCAGATTCAGATTCTTCAGAACATGCTGCTGAACAGACTCATTTGAAAATGTCTTTGACAGATCCTTTACTGTCAGGATAGCTTCCTTCGCACTCATTTTCGTATCTCCTTATCCTTCGTTGGTATTTCTGTTTCTGATCTTACTTTACAACAACGGTTCCCGGAAGTCTTTACCTGTCCCCTGTGTATTCCTTAATCATTTCTTAAATCTTCTTCCGCAATCCTTAAAAGATGACAAAAAAAGTCCCGCAAACACCGGGTTTACGGGACTTGATCTTATTTCTTATTATTGAAAACTGATTAGCAAACGCCCTGAGCGATCATGGCCTCAACAACCTTCTTGAAGCCGGCGATATTTGCACCTGCAACATAGTTGCCTTCCATGCCATATTCCTTGGCAGCGTCATCGATGTTGTGATAGATACCAACCATGATGTTCTTCAGCTTGGAATCAACCTCTTCGAAGCTCCAGGAAAGTCTCTCGGAGTTCTGGCTCATC
>CADBOW010000125.1 GCA_902796375.1 uncultured Lachnospiraceae bacterium
TAGAAGTAGCAGTCGTCCATTTCCTTGTCCACCTGGTACCGGTCCCGCTGATTCATGGGCGGATAATAATCCAGGAAACGTTTCAGATCCTCCAGTGCATCCAGCCGGAAGCTGCGCTGCATCTTCGGGCCAGTGGTATGAACCTTCAGTGCTGTATGATTCAACTGGGCCTTATGCTGGTGGGCATAGGGATGATCGGTCACAACATTCACATAGAACATGAAGCTGTGCTCGAATTTTGGAGGATCGAAGGACTTCATCGTACCATTCTCATTGAACTTCTCTTCTTTGGATGTATAGACGATATCCAGTTTCATTTCCCGGATCTGATCGAAGGATAAAATGTCCGGATTATACTTGGCAATGTCGGTATTCTTATTGGGGATCACGATGAATCTCCGGTTCTTCTCATCCACTATGAACTGGGAGGCCAGATCTCCGTAGGAACAGGTGGCATTAAAGCTTTCCAGTTCCTTCAGATTCTGCTCACGGTAGGCCAGCTGCTCTTCGATCTCCGCAACCGTACTGTGCTTCCGGTCTGTGAACCAGGGAGACAGAAGAGATACGCAGTCCTTGCACATCACACCGTCCTCCAGTTTCTTCTTACCCAGTATACCGATCTCCTTTCCGCAGAAGATGCATTCCTTCTTCTCAAACTTCTCCGAAATCTTGTCAAAAAGCCCCATTTGTTACCTCCACATTTTTTCAGAATTGTTGCTCATAAACATCACGGATCCTGCCCGGATCGCAGTGATCATTTCTGTAGCTTACTTCATGATATGCTCTACGGTGAGCGTATTCGATCCTGCGGTTACTTTGGCGCAGCTTCCGCAGATCAACGGGATCTGTGGCGGAAGATGTCCGATATCCAGATCCATCAGGACCGGAACACGGAACTCCCGGATCACATCCAGAACCGCATTAAATCTGTCCAGTCCCATCATTTCCTCATCATAATGATACGGACGTCCGATCAGAAATCCTTTTACATAGCGGAACCATCCGGCATGTTTCATCTGGAAGAAGGCTCTTCGCATGCTCATGGGATTCAGATCGCAGCATTCCAGGAACCAGAGAAATCCGTCCTCCCGGTAACGCTCGAGAAAATCAACGGTTTTGTCAAAGCGGGTGCCGGTCAGATTCACCAGACAATCCACACAGCCGCCGATGAGACGTCCCTCCAGCGTAAGCGGTTCCGTGGTTTCCCTCATGGGATATATTTCGGCTTCCGTACCGGACAGGCCGTTGGCTTGCGAACCGGACAGGCCATCGGCTTTCGTATCCGAAACCGGAACGAAAACTCTCTGCTGATAATCCTCCGTCAGATTGTATGGAAGCAGCGGATGTTCCTCATCCTTCAGCCCTTCCTTCTCCCATTTCGGGTAGCTGTGAAGCTTCGTATGTCCGCACAGCACTCCCAGAGCATCCAGGATGGATTCGGATGGCGGCTCCATACCGAAGCTGGGGGCACAGGGTCCGTAAACCGCTGCCGTATCCGCGAGAATGGCGGACAGAAAAGTGAAATTCGTATTATCGGAATATCCGAGATACCATTTGGGTCTGCTGCTGCGGATCAGCTCCCAGTCCATATAAGGTACCACCTCGCACATCAGCTCTCCTCCGCCGCAGCTGATCAGTACATCGGACTCAGGATCCCCATAGGATTCATTCAACTCCTTTCCGCATAGCTCCGGTGTATTGCTGATGCCGATGCCCTCTCCTGCGAAGCAGTTCGGACCCAGCTTCGTCCGGTAACCCTGTGCCTGAAACCATGTCAGGGCGTTTTTAAAGGCACTTTCATAAGGCTCGATGGAGCATCCGAAGGACGGAGCAAGAAAGCCGATGGTTCCTCCGGGTTTAAGAAAATCAGGATATCTCATATCCACCTCCCATTTCCATGTTAGTGTTCCTCCGGCTTACCTACTGTGGCTTCGCCGGGCGGTAGAAAGCATTTCTCTCTATCCGGAAGCTGTCTCCGTATTCCTGAACCGCAGTATAGGAATTCTTGGTAAAATGCGCCACATTCTGCGCCGTATATGCTACGAACTGACGGATCTCCTCCTCGGCACGTCCCTCCATCCGGATCTCCCGGTTATAATGGACCGGTGGCTCTCCGGAGGACGCCACCTCCACCTGAATTCCCAGGATGCCGCGGGATACACGGCAGACGGCAGTTCGGTCCTGCTTCTTCAGGGCCAGCAGGATATCCCCTGCCTGCTTTGCAATGATGGCAATCTCTCCATAAACCGGATCGGACACCTTTCCGTCGCTTTTGGCGATCACCATGATGTACAGAAAGCCCATAAGACAGATCGCAAGTATCACGATCCCAATGATCATTACGATCTTCCAACCATCCATAGAAGCACCTCCTGTCAGAAAACTACTGTTCCTTTCCGGCCGCAAAATGCTCCACCACCGAAAGGATCACCCAGGAAAGAACGGCACATGCGGCAGCCAGTCCGATGGCGATCCAGCCGGCGGACGTGGATATGGTTGCGTGGATGAACATGTTCCAGAAAACCGCAACCGTAAATACCATACCTGTGACACACAGGACGAACACGCCGATCCTGTATTTATTCAGGGGCTGGATCAGTTTCAGCAGCAATGAGAATCCGATGGCCGACAGCATATACATCCCGGCCACAGATACTTCATCCTCCGTAAGTCCGGCGGCAGGTCCCACGTTCATCAGGATCGCCACCACCAGAAATGCAAACAGTGAGGCCGGTGCGGCTCTTCGAAGGGTCCGGCTGAGCAGACGCCCCCTCTGTCTTTTGGTATTATTTTCCATGGCAAGCAGGAATCCCGGAAGACCGATATTAAAGCCGGAGATCAGCGAGATCTGTGTGGGTTTTACCGGATACTGCAGTGTCAGGATGATGGAGAATACAGCCAGCAGGAAGGAGAAAATGTTCTTATACAGGAACAGGATACCGGAGCGGGTTATATTATTGATGATCCGGCGTCCTTCCGTTACGATCTGTTCCATATGGGAGAAATCAGAATCCAGAAGGACCACCTGTGCGGCCTGACGGGCGGCATCACTGCCTCCGCCCATGGCGATGGAACAATCGGCTTCCTTCATGGCAAGGATATCATTTACACCGTCTCCGGTCATGGCCACCTTCAGACCGTTGGCCTTAAATGCAAGGATCAGTTCCTTTTTCTGTTCCGGCTTCACCCGGCCGAATACCGTATACTCCTGAACCGCCTTCCGATAGTCTTCTTCTGTTTTCAGTGTGGCCGCATCCACATAACGATCCGCAGCTTCTATACCTGCTTCCATGGCAACCCGGGAAACCGTCAGCGGATTATCTCCGGAGATCACCTTGATCCGGACGCCCTGTTCCTTAAAATAGGTAAATGTGGCAGGTGCGGTCTCACGGATCTCATTTGCCAGGCTGACATAGAGAACCGGCAGGCCATCCCGGGTCAGAGCAAGCACCCGGCGTCCACGGCCGGTCCGCTCCTCGATCACGGAACGTTCCTTCTTCATGTTCTCTTCGGAAAGCAGAAACTCCGGTGCACCCAGACGGTAGATCTTTCCATCGGAATGCACTTCGGAATACTTCAGCTTGGAGCTGAAGGGCCGGATCTCCGTGGCGGAAAGCCCGGTTCCTGAGGGATACCTGGCGCGGATGGCATTCATGGTGATATTATCATCCGGAACGGTATAGATGTACCGGATCAGCAGCTGCTCTGCCTCTGCAGCATCCGTCCCACTGCCTTCTTCCGGAAGAAATACTTCTGTCACCGTCATCACGTCACTGGTAATGGTTCCTGTCTTATCCACACAGAATACATCAACCCGGGCAAGGGTCTCTATGCTCTTCATGTCATGGAGCAGGACCTTCTTCCGGGCCAGTCTGGCCGCACTCATGGTCAGTGCTACGGTAAGCAGCAGATAGAGTCCCTCAGGGATCATTCCTACGACAGCTCCCACCATGGATACAACTGCCTCCTGCAGGGTATGTCCTCCGGAGGCCATGGATGTAACGACCATGGTGATCCCCACAGGGATAATGATGATTCCGGCCACGAGTATGATCAGCTCGATATCCCGGATCATTTCCGATTTTTTATTCTTAACTTCCTTGGCTTTGGCCGTCAGCTGGGCAGCATAGGACTCAGCTCCCACCTTTGTCAGGCGGGCCACACAGGCACCGGATACCACAAAGCTTCCGGACATCAGCCCGGCACCGGTTTCCTTCTCAACTTCATCGGATTCGCCTGTAAGAAGTGCTTCATTTGCGAAGATCTTCCCTTCCACCACCTCGGCATCCGCAGGGATCTGCTGTCCCGCGGAAAGGCGGATCAGATCGCCGAGCACCAGACGTTCCATGGGAATCTTCCGATCTTCGCTTTCGCGGATCACGGTATATTCCGTCACATCCAGCAAAGAGAGATCATCCAGAACCTTCTTTGCGCGAAGCTGCTGGATGATACCGATGATCATATTGGCAATGACCACCGGGAGAAACAGAAGATTTCGATATGCACCCACCGAGATCACCAGTATGGCCAGCCCGAAAAAAATCGCATTGAAGTAAGTGCATACATTACTGATGATAATGGATGCAACACTCTGGGAGCTTTGGTCCGGCAGCCGGTTGGAGTGCCCTGCCTTCTCCTGTTCCCTTGCTTCCTGTTCAGTTAAACCCTGTAATTTCGTGTCCATACTTATATTTTATAGATGACTCCGTGATTTGTAAAGCAACATCGGATCATTTCCTGTACCCGTTTTTATCAAAGGTATAGGTCTTTCCGTCGATCTTCAGTTTTACATTTTTCGCCATGGCTCCATTCCTGCAGAAATAATATTTCTTTCCGGAAATGGATTTCCAGCCGGTGGTCATGACGCCGCTCTTCTTATTGAAATAATACTGCTTGCCCTTGATGGATTTCCAGCCGGTGGCCATAACGCCGCTCTTCTTATTGAAATAATACTGCTTGCCCTTGATGGATTTCCAGCCGGTGATCATGGCACCGCTTTTCTTGTTGAAATAGTATTTCTGCTTATTAATGGTTTTCCAGCCGGTGGCCATGACGCCATTCGGGTCCAGATAGTATTTCTTTCCGTTCTGCGTGAAAAATCCGGTTTTCATCACACCGTTTTTCTTAAAATAGTATCTTTTTCCGGAGAGGGTCTTCCATCCGGTGACAAGACTGCCATCAGCATTACAATAGAAGGTATTTCCGTTTACATAGAGCCATCCGGTCTGTCTTGCGCCGTCCGCATCCAGATAGTATTTCTTTCCGCCCTCGGTGAGCCATCCGGTCTGTTTCCTTCCTTCGGTATCAAAATGATAAACCTGACCGGATATTTTCTTCCAGCCCACGGAGGTCACTCCCTCGGGATCCATATAGTACCATTTTCCGGAGATCTGCTGCCAGCCGGTGGTCCTTGCACCATCTGAATCCAGATAATACTTTCTGTCATTGACCGTGAGCCATCCGGTCTTTTTCTGACCGTCCTGTGTATAGTAATACCATTTGCACTTCTCCTGCTGCCATCCGGTGATATATACCGTGATATGCAGACTCAGGCTGCCGTCCCCGAAGACCAGGGTCAGCCGGCCCTCTCCGTCCTTCATATTGTTTAACAGCCGGGGAGACAGTGTAATGATGCCGTCTTCGATGGTGGCATCCGAGGTCTTGCTTCTGCCGATAAAGCCGTCTCCGTAAATGGTGACGGATGTGGAGCTGCTGTTCGTTTCCACCGTAAGACCGGATTTGGAATTCCGGTTCCATACATAGGAATACTCCTTTGCTTCGATCTGCGGAGTGTGGATCGTGATCCGGATGGAAAGGGTTCCGTCCGCAAAATCAAGGGTCACCTGATTCTCCCCGTCCGGCAGATAATCCAGCAGGTCCGCACCGATGGTTACTTCTCCGTACCGGAGGATCAGCTGGGCGGGCCAGGTCTGATTGCTGTCAAAGAAGCCGCAGTCAGCTGTTAGAAGAACCGTTTTGGAGGCGGAATCCGTTTTCAGCGTCAGATCCGTTTTACTGCCACGCTCCCAGGAAAAGTCCGTCTGATCTGCGGTTATGGTCTTCTTTTCCGGCAGGGAATACTGGTCATATTCCGCATATGCCATGATCCGGTTTGCATTTTGGGTTTTGATCTGTCCATGATATTCCTCATCCGCATCCAGATCCATGACGCGTGTGGTAACGGCATATTCCACATTTCCGTTGATATAGGTGAGGATATGCTCATCCGGATCGTAGCTTACGACGATTCCCACATGGCTGAAATACTTGCCGGATGCATCCCAGGAAAAGAATATCATCCCACCGGGCCGGTAGGGAAGCTGATAGGGATCGATATCCGTATGGACGTAGCTGCTCCAGCTGTAGGCGGAAACCTTTCCGGCTGCCTTCGATGTATACCAGACATTTTCAGGATCGAAATTAAAAGCTTCGATCCAGGTGGAGGCGGTCCTCTCCTCCCGCGGATCCGCATAATAGGAATAGAAATACCGCTTCAGCTGATCCTCACTGTAATAACCTGCCTGGAACAGACACCAGCTGGCAAAGATGGCGCACCAGTCACAATCCAGATATATCTCATCGCCGGTGCGGTCCATAACATACTCCTGTGCCCAGCGGGTATACTCCGTATTTCCAGACCCGCTCTGCGGGGTTCCGCTGTTCTTGCCGGTCCAGAGATACCCGGCTTCTCTTGCGGCTTCCGGAGTGGTATTTCCCATATAGTAGTCCTTATAGCCTTCCTGGGAACAGGCTATGGCAAGGACACGTTCCATGGTGCTCTTCCCCTGGGTGTCGGCAAGTGCCTGATTCAGCTTTGTATAGTACTCGGAACCTTTGTATTCCTCGGAATATGCCATTTCCTCGGGAATTGCTGCAGAAGCAGGCAGTGACGGGGACAGGCACAAAAATACAGCAAGAAACCCAGTAAGAATTCTTGCCGGGATGCCTCTGTTTTTCAGAATCGATATACGCATATTGTATCCTCCGCTTTCATTTTATATTTACACTCTTCCGGCCAGGATATCTTTATAATCCGCCAGATTTTTCCGAAGCAGATTGGGTATGTCCAATCCGTAATCCTCATGCTTCTTATCATAAATCTTCTTGATGAATAAATCTACAAAAATGATAAAACAGTTAAATTATTAACATAATAATATTATGTTAATTATATGATGGTTTTTATAATGCGATGGTCACATACAAAGCGGAAGGAGCCGTAGATTCCGGTCCTTCCGCTCACTGTATCAGGATTTGTCATATTTTTCGGCAAGCTCCTGAAGCTCCTGATTCCCGAAGGTTTCAAGTGGCTGTAATGAAACCAGCTCCGCTTTTGCGTCCTCGATCCTTCGGATCTGCTGTCTGTAACCCAGGATCCCCCACAGGATCAGAGCCAGACCGATGACAAGACCGATCAGGATGAAGAGGATCCGCGGGGTGGAACCACTTGGATTGATCAGGAAAAACAGGATCATAAATCCTATTCCGAATATACATTTTGCCACCAGCACCCCCATACTGGGAGTCTGGGCAGCTCTCTCCTTCGTTCGTTCCAGACGCATTCTCTGTGCGTAATCCGACCCGGCTCCGGGCTGAAACAGCTGGTTATTCCTGTTGTTTTCAGGCATAATAAACCTCCTCTTCAAATGAATCCTGTGAATTGAATTTATAACAGCGTAATGATGTAGTATACGGACCAGACGCCGGCGGCGATCACTGCCATCCGGAGAAGATACCTTGCAAACCACAGCCCCGGATGTCGTCCGATCCTGCCCCGCAGGATCCAGAAGCCCATGGAATTCGCCTTTCCGGCATTGCAGGGCTGACAGGCCGCCACCAGATTCTGAGGATCATTGATATTACGGATCCCCCGTCGCTCCAGCTTCTTCTGCAGCTTCACATCTCTGGACACCCGGCCTACGGGATAGAGATGATCCACCGTTACTGCATCCCGCTTCATCCAGCGTCCGCAATAGACACAGATATATCTTTTCCCCACATCCGGCGGATGGTTCGAAAAATAGCGCCGACGATAATCGGCCCGTCTTCGTCCCAGTGCATTGGTGATCCGCAGCGTGAGCTTCGGGTCCTGAGCTTCTGCAAATCGCTGCAGCTTCTTCAGTCTTCGCTCCGTCACCTGACCCGAATACTCGATCCCGTCCCAGGCAAGGCCGGCCTTCGTAAGGACCCTTTTGATCGCTTTATCCTCCATACGTGATCCGGAGACCACGATCGGATATGTTTTCATGTATGACTCCCTCTCATGAATCGGAAAAAGGGTACTTCACCGTTACAGATGAAATACCCTTCTCATCATCAAAATCTGAATTAGAATTTTTCCGCTTCACGCAGTTTCGCAAATTTCTTGGACTTCTTTGTGATGGACTCATAGTCATTTTCCGTGGTCTCCGTTGACATACCAACCTGAGTGAAGTTCCTGAGAACGCCTACCAGGATGAACGGACGAACAAATGCACCATGAATGATACTCCAGATGATAAATGCAAGAATGATCGCTGCGATCAGAGCAAGATTCGTGGGATTCTGGAAAAATGAGGGAATGGATGTATTCATTCTTGCTCCGGCTTCCAGGATCTCATCCCGTAAGGAAGTAAATGCATCTGTCATGTTGGAGAAGATCAGGAAGAACACTCCGAAGAATGTACCGCCGATCACTGCCAGAGACACAAGTCCCATACCGAAGATACGACCGACATTTCTCAGCAATGCCTTGCCGTTCTTGAAGAAGATGGCCGCTCCCTGAAGAGTGGACTTTACGGCACCCTGATCTGAACGATAGAAGATCCATCCAAGACAGCAGTCACACAGGAATCCGACAACCACCTGGATCCCGATGCTGATGGCGGAACCAACGGTGGAACCCGCATCACCGCCGATGGCTTCACCGGCCTTCGTGATAAGATGTCCCAGCTCCTGGAAGATTGCCTTGATGGCTCTGGTTGCAGCATAATAAAGCGCAACTGTGGTAAAACGACTCTTAACGACCTTTTTACCTTCACCGTAGACATCCTCCGGAAGATCCCCTTCTGTCAGTGCCCGTGTCATCATCGCGATCTGTCCGGCCTGGTATGTATATGATACGAAATGCGATATGACCGCAACCAGGATGATACCGAATACCACTCCGACGGCAAGACCAATCAGCCCCTTGTTCGTCAGATTGTCTACCAGAATGAAACCGCCCACACCCAAAATGGCAATTCCGAGGACACATATGGTATTGAACAGCAGACGGTGAACGGAAAAGGTTAGCGTTTTCTTGTAAATTTCCTTATTAGACATAACAACCTCCAATCTTTTAGGATAGTGTCATTATAAAAGGATTTAGCAAAAAATACAAGTATTATGTCAGCTCTTCTTCCTTTTTTACGATATTTCGGATCCATATTCCTTTCTTCAGCAATACATATCCGATGGCACATTTCAGAAGATCCGCCGCATGGACCAGTGCAAAGATCCATACCACCGGCAGATCCGTGAATCGGCTCAGTACATATGCCAGAGGCACGGAGATCACCATCATGAAAACACTGTCGAACAGAAATGTAATGATAGTCTTTCCTCCGGAGCGCAGCGCAAAATAACTGCAGTGCAGGAAGGAATCCTTCAGCATGGCGATGGCCTGTACCATGATGAAGGCTGTGGCGATCTCCCTGGCGCTTTCATTTGTATTGTATATCTTCGGGAACAGGCCGGAGGTTGCAAACATGATGCTTCCGGTGACCAGAGCGCAGAGCATTCCGGTAACGATCAGCTTCCTGGTCCAGTCCTTCGCTCTCTCCAGCTCTCCTGCGCCCAATGCCTGGCCGATCAGGATCGCCACCGCATCTCCCATGGCGATAAAAACGATGTTAAACAGGTTGTTGATGGTATTGGCGATGTTATGACCTGCCACCACATTCAGTCCTCTTGTACTGTAGGCCTGGGCCAGCAGTGCGA